>NZ_JBHZAG010000057.1:0-68513 GCF_042754125.1 Amycolatopsis sp. NPDC059235 | reverse complement strand
GTGAAGGGCTCCTTGAGGGAATCTGATTCCCTCAAGGAGCCCTTCACGGACTTCAGCGCATCCGGATGACGACGGTGTTGGTCGCGCGGTCGAGCCAGTTGCGGCCGTCGGCGTTGCGCACCAGCGGCGGGAGCAGCAGCGCGGTGAGCACCATCCGCACCAGCGCGCGCCACGCGCCGACCATCGTCGCGCCGTCGAGGCGGGCCACCCGGATGCCGAGGACCGCCATGCCGGGGGTGAATCCGAAGAACGTGACCGGGGCGACCGTGATGACCGCCCAGACCGCGCCCGCCCAGAGGTTGAACGTCTGCATCGCGGCCGCGTTCTGCAGGTCATAGCGCACGAACAGGGCCGTGATCAGGGACGCGAGCACCAGGTCGACGACCAGCGCGAGGAAGCGCGGGCCGCCGCCGGCCACCGCGCCGACGCCGGTTTCGGGCAGGCCCATCGACTCGCCGCGCCACTTCGGGGCCTCGCGCGGGCCCGCCGCGGTGGAACCGTCGCCGGTGCCCGGCAGCCATTCACCCGTCCATCTCGCCACCCGTCCAGGGTATGCCGGTGGCGCGGACCACATCCGGCCTGGTCGACTGGGCAGTGGCGGCGACCCGTTAACACCGGCGAAACATTCGGGTGACGGTCGGGCAACACCGCCCTCTTAGCGTGAGCCGAAGAGAGTACAGCCGCCGGTAACGAACGAGAAGGAGTCACCGAGGGTGCCCACTACTCCAGACGACATTCAGCGCCTCATCGCCGACGAGAAGGTCGAGTCGATCGACGTCAGGTTCTGCGACCTGCCGGGCGTCATGCAGCACTTCACGGTGCCGGCCAAGGCGTTCGACCTGGAGGCGTACGAAGAGGGCCTCGCCTTCGACGGCTCCTCGGTGCGCGGCTTCCAGTCGATCCACGAGTCCGACATGCTGCTGCTGCCGGACCCCGAGACGGCGCGGATCGACCCGTTCCGCAAGGCGAAGACGCTCTCGCTGAACTTCTTCGTGCACGACCCGTTCACCCGTGAGGCCTACAGCCGCGACCCGCGCAACATCGCGCGCAAGGCCGAGCAGTACATCGCGGAGTACGGCGTCGCCGACAACGTCTTCTTCGGTCCCGAGGCGGAGTTCTACATCTTCGACTCGGTCCGCTTCGAGGACGCCGAGCACCTGTCGTTCCACGAGATCGACTCGGTCGAGGGCTGGTGGAACACCGGCGCCGACACCGAGGGCGGGAACCAGGGCTACAAGACGAAGTTCAAGGGCGGCTACTTCCCCGTCCCGCCGGTCGACCACTTCGCCGACCTGCGCGACGACATCGTCCGCACCCTGACGAACTCCGGCTTCGAGATCGAGCGCGCGCACCACGAGGTGGGCACCGCGGGCCAGACGGAGATCAACTACAAGTTCAACACGCTGCTGCACGCTGCCGACGACCTGCAGCTGTTCAAGTACATCGTGAAGAACACCGTGTTCGCCGCGGGCAAGACCGCGACGTTCATGCCGAAGCCGCTGGCCGGCGACAACGGCTCGGGCATGCACTGCCACCAGTCGCTGTGGAAGGACGGCCAGCCGCTGTTCCACGACGAATCCGGCTACGCGGGCCTGTCCGACACGGCGCGGCACTACATCGGCGGCCTGCTCAAGCACGCGCCGAGCCTGCTGGCCTTCACCAACCCGACGGTGAACTCGTACCACCGCCTGGTGCCGGGCTTCGAGGCTCCGGTTTCGCTCGTGTACTCGCAGCGCAACCGCTCCGCCTGCGTGCGCATCCCGATCACCGGCAACAACGCGAAGGCCAAGCGCGCCGAGTTCCGCTGCCCGGACTCCTCGGGCAACCCGTACCTGGCGTTCTCCGCGATGATGATGGCCGGGCTCGACGGCATCAAGAACAAGATCGAGCCGCCGGAGCCGATCGACAAGGACCTCTACGAGCTGCCGCCCGAGGAGGCCAAGAACGTCAAGCTGGTCCCGGGCGACCTCGGCACCGTGCTGGACACGCTGGAGCAGGACCACGACTACCTGCTCGAGGGCGGCGTCTTCACGCCCGACGTGATCGAGACGTGGGTCCAGTACAAGCGCGAGAACGAAATCGACCCGCTGCGGCTTCGTCCGCACCCGTACGAGTTCTCGCTGTACTACGACGTGTGATGCAACACCGGGGTTGACCTGGTAAAACGGCAGCGACAAGCGGCCGGTTCCGCCATCCGTGCGGGACCGGCCGTTTGTGTTTCCCGGTGTCCACGGCGCGCCGTGGAGAAGTCCGGCCTGCCGTTCCCCTGGTGACCGGCGGCCCTAAGGTGCTTTCATGCCATTCCGCGCGGACGAACGAGAGCCGGTTTTCTCGCCCAAGGAACTCGCCTCGGCCGCGCGGAGCTGTCCGGCGCTCGCCGAGGCGGCGAAGCTGGCCGGATGGGTCGGACCTGGTCGGCCGCTGACCGCTCGGGGAGTGCTCAAGCCTGCCGCCGCCGTCGAGGCCTGCGACCTGCTCGGGATCGAACTGGCTACCCGCAAGCCCCGCAGCGCGCTGGACATCGATCAGCTGATGCTGGCGTGGTTCACCGCGGCGGCGGCCGGATTCGTCGAGGTGGAGCGTGGCCGGGCGGCCGCGGGCGCCGCGCTGGAGACCTGGGCCGAGGGGACCGCGGACGAGGTACTGGCGATCTGGACCCGGTGCACGCTGGAGTGTTTCGGGCTGGCCGGTGAGGCGGGCGATCCCGATGCGGAGCTCCTGGACGGGTTGGCCGTCCTGTACGAGCGGGGCGGCGCGATCTCGCTGGACGACCTGAGCGAGGACATCGCGAGGGGCCTCGCCGCCGGCACGCCGGGCTGCACTTGCCCGTCCTGCTCGTTGGCGACCGGCCTCCTCGATGACCTGGCAGGCACGACGGAAGCCGGCGGCGAGATCGTCGAAGCCCTCGCCGAGTTCGGTATCGCCGCCCTGCACGGCGACACCGCCGAGCTGACCCCGCTGGGGCGCTGGCTCACCGATTTCCTGTTCCGGCGAAACGCGCCGGCGGCCGGAGCCGATGCCGCCGCGCTGGTGGATGCGGTGGCGGCGCTGCCCGACCGGATCGCCGCACTGATGGCCCGGCCCTGGCTGTCCGCCCGCGCGCCGGCCGAGGCCGCGGCCGAACTGATCTCGGCCGGCGAATCCGCCTCGGGGCAACAGCGGCTCGCCGCACTGGCGCTGGCTCGCGAATGCGGCCCGGACGCGGCCGCCGCTTGGCGGGAGTGGGCGGGCTATGAAGGGTTCGGCTCCTACGCGCGGATCTGGCTGGCCGAGCAGGACGGCACGGAGCCGGCCGAGACCGACCTGGCATGGACCGCCGCGGACGCACTCGCCGTCCTGCAGGACACGCTGGCTCCCGATCTGCCCCCGCAAGCGCTGTCCGGCCTGCTCCACGACCAGGCAGGCGCCGAGCAGGCCGAGATCCTGCCGCTGCTGGCCCGCACTGGTCACCCGGCGGCCGACCGGCTGGTCAAGCTCCTGCCGGTTTCTCCGATGGCCGGATTGCCCGGCGGTCCACCGCCCGCACCGGACGCGCCCGTCCCGCCCGCCGCGGTGCGCCCCGACACTCGCTACCAGGTCAAGCTCGCCCTGCGCGACGTGACGAAACCGCCGGTGTGGCGACGCCTGGAGGTGCCCGCCGATCTCGATCTCGGCCAGGTGCACGAGGTGATCCAGATCGCGATGGGCTGGGAGAACTGCCATCTGCACGCCTTCTCCGCGGGTGGCGCCCAGTACGGAATTCCCGACCCGGACCTCGGCCACGCCGACGAGCGGGCGGTGCGCCTGTCCCAGCTGCTGGCCGAGGTCGGCGACCGGCTGGGCTACGCCTACGACTTCGGCGACGGCTGGGAACACGAGCTCACGCTGGAAGAAATCCTGCCTGCCGAAGCCGGAACGACCGGTCCGATCTGCACTGTCGGTGAAGGGGCGTGCCCACCGGAGGACTGCGGCGGCCCGTACGGCTACCAGGAGCTGAAGGCGATTCTGGCCGATCCGGGCGACGACGAGCACGAGGGCATGCTCGGATGGCTCGGCTTGGCTTCGCCCGCCGACTTCGACCCGCACGCGTTTTCCGCCGAGGACGCCAATCGCCGGCTCGACCAGCTCACCGGGCCCCGCCTGCGCATCGTGCGCTGACCTGGTTCGTCCCCGCTCCGGGCACGAACGGCTGTCGGAGAGGCAGTATCTCGGCGCGTTCCTCAGCTGTTCGCGCCGTGTGCCGCGACGAACGCGGCGACGCAGCGGTCCAGGTCCTCGCGAGAATGCTCCGACGAGATCTGCACCCGGATGCGGGCCTCTCCCCATGGCACCACCGGATAGCTGAACGCCGTCACGTACACGCCAGACCGCCGCATCCGCTCGGCCACACGGACGGCCTCCCCTGCGTCGCCGAACATCACTGGCACGATTGGATGTTCGCCAGGCAGGAGAGGGAAGCCAGCTGCAGTCATCTGGTCGCGGAAGCAAGCGGTGTTGCGGTGGAGTGCGGCGCGGCGAGAGGGGTCCGTTGCGAGGTCGAGAGCGGCGAGAGCGCCCGCGACGATGGCGGGTGAGAGGGCGTTCGAGAACAGGTACGGACGGGAACGCTGTCGCAGCAACTCCACGATCTCGGCGTGAGCGCTGACGTAGCCGCCGGAAGCACCGCCGAGGGCTTTGCCCAGTGTGCCGGTGATGATGTCGACTCGGTCCTGCACGCCAAGCAACTCGGGGGTTCCGGCACCGGTCGGGCCGAGGATCCCGACGGCGTGTGAGTCGTCGACCATGACCAGGGCGTCATAGCGGTCGGCTAGGTCGCAGATTTCTCGCAAGGGGGCGATGGAGCCGTCCATGGAGAAGACGCCGTCGGTCACGATGAGACGGCGGCGGGCGGGGGTCGACAGTTGGGTTTCTAGGTCCGTCAGGGTGCGGTAGCGGTGGCGGCGCGCTTTCGAAAGGCGGATGCCGTCGATGATTGAGGCGTGGTTGAGGGTGTGGGAGAAAACCGCGTCTCGCTCATCTAGCAGGGTGGCGAAGACGCCGCCGTTTGCGTCGAAGCAGGAGGAGTACAGGATCATCGCGTCGGTGCCCAGCCAAGCTGACAGGCGATTCTCAAGGGCGGCGTGTTCGGTTTGGGTGCCGCAGATGAAGCGGACGCTTGCCATTCCGAAGCCGCGGGTTTCCAGGGCTTGTTTGGCGGCGTCGATTACTGCGGGGTGGTCGGCCAGGCCCAGGTAGTTGTTGGCGCAGAAGTTCAGGACAGCCCGTCCGTCGACGACCGGCCGTGCCGATTGTGGCGAGGTGAGGTGATGTTCGGTCTTGTACAGGTCTGCGCTGCGGAGTTCGGCTAGCGCGGTGCGCAGTTCGGGTTGGACGGACGTGTAGGTCATGCGCGGGGCCGGAATTGCTGGACCTCGCGGCGGCTGCCGTCCCATCCGGTGTGGTGCAACCAGTCTTCGAAGGTCATCAAGCGGGGATGGAGGCGGCGCAGCAGGGCTAGGTCGCGGTCGTGGGCGGCGACGTCGTGTTGCTGGAAGAAGCCGAACATTCCGGCGTAGTCGTGACCGACGTCGGGGATGCTCGTGCGGAGTTCGTCGAGTGGCAGGTCTTGGTAGCGGGCGGGGGTTCCGGTTACCCGCGCGAAAGTCTCGGCGATTTCGTTGCCGGTCAGGCTGTCTGCGGAGACGGACAGGTCGCGTGCGCCCCAGGATTGCCAGTGTTCCAGCATGTGCACTGCGAACCAGGCGATGTCGGCCAGGGCGATCATGGGGTATCGGCCGGTGCCTAGCGGGAGAGTGAACACCGCGTCCTCGGCGGAGGGTGAGAGCCGGGATTGGAGGTTCTCGAAATACGGCGAAGTCACCAGGATCGAGACGTGCTCGGTATACCAGCCGTCCGGTTCGTGCCGCATCATTTCTTCGGAGCGGTGGAGCTGGATGTGCGCGGCGACCGCTGCCTTGGCCTCGTAGTGCGGCACGAAAACGCGTCCGTTGGTCAGGGTCGCGGCACTGTCCAGCGATGACCATACGAACCGGTCGACGCCGTGTTGTCGGGCTGCTTCAAGGATGTTCGTGCCTTGGGCGAACTCGGCGAGCGGGCTTTTGGTGGAGAAGAAGTCGGTGTTGCAGAAGACTTGGGACACGTCGTGCAGCGCGGATTCGATGCTTCGCGGATCGCCCGCGTCGCCTCGGACCAGGCGCACGCGGTCATGGGACAAAGCTGCCGCGCGTGGTGAATCTGGCTCGCGGGTGAGGACCGTGATTTCGTGCCCGGTGTCGGCGAGGAGTCGCGCGACGACCCGGCTGCCCATGGCTCCGGTGCCGCCGATGACGAGGGTTCGGGTCATGATGCGGCCTTTTCGGTGTTGAGCACGTGCTCGGCTAGCTCGTGGTAGGTGGCGATCCAGAGGTCGTCCCGCAGGAGGGCGACCTGCTGGAGCAGTTGGTCGAACTGATCGGCGAACAGCGGGCGTCCGCCGACGTGTGCGTGAACGGTCAGGCTGAGGATGCCTGGCGTGGACTGGCGGAGGAGGTAGTCGAGGAAGTCGACGTGGATGTCTCGGTACGCGCGCGGGCCCGCCATTACGCCGCGGACGTCGGTGAAGTCGCTGTGCATGAGGTAGGCCAACGGACCCGCCGAGGTGGCCGCGACGTAGGGCAGGTCGCGGTCGCTGCGGTCGCCGGACCAGAGGTAACCGGACGCGGCGAGGAGGGCGGGCGTATCGCGGGATTCGGTGGCGCGCGGGCTGAGCCAGCCGGTCGGCCGGGAGCCGGTGAGCTGGCGCAGGATGTCGGTGCAGCGCCTGATGTTTTCCGCTTCGGCGGCGGCGCTGAGCTGTCCGGGAATGATGTCCTGGGCGTAGGAATGCGCCGCGATCTCGTGCCCGGCGGCGTGCGCGGCCAGCACGGGTTCGGGATGACGCTCCGCGAGAAGGCCGCTGACGCCGAAGGTGGCCGACATGCCATGCCGGTCCAGGATTTCGAGCAGCCGCCACACTCCCGTCGTCGCCCCGTATTCGGCCCACGACATGCTGTGCCGGCACTCCACATCGGACAACGGCCACGCGGCGGCCATCGGCGCGTAGACCGGCCAATGGCCGTCAGACCACGACTCGAGCGCGACGCAGATCTTCACCGCGACCTTCTTGCCGTCCGGCCAAGCCCGCACAGGTCCCATGGGCATTCTTCGCTTCTTTCCCTCGGAATATCGTCACGGTAGCCGCGGGAGGGCGATTCATTTAGCCTCGTCGGCGGAGAGGATTTATCCACACGATGCATAAGCCAGAAGTCACGCTCGATCGCATGCGCACGTTCGTCCGGGTCGCCGAAAGCGGCAGCTTCTCCGCTGTCGCACGGGATCTCGGCGTCGGCCAGTCCACCGTCACGCGGCACGTGAGCGACCTGGAGGAGGCGCTCGGGGTGTCCGTCTTCAGCCGGACCACCAGGAGCATTTCGCTGACCGAGGAAGGGCGCCGTTTTTACGAGCGCGCCACGGAGATCCTCCGGCTGGTCGAGCAGGCGCGGCAGGAGGTCGAGGACGCCAAGGCGGGCGCGTCCGGGAAGGTGCGGATCTCGTGTTCGGCGTTCTTCGGAGTCATGCATCTGAGCAGGCTGATCTTCGATTTTCAGGACCGCTATCCGGACATTCGGGTCGACTTCGTCCTCACCGACGAGCGCTCCGACCTGATCCGCGACGGCGTGGACGTCGCGATCCAGATCGGACCTCAGCCGGACAGCGAACTACGGCTGCGTCCGCTCGGGGTGGCGCATCAGATTCTGGTCGCGTCGCCGGACTATCTCGCGCGGCGCGGGACGCCTGAGTTGCCGGAGGATCTGTCGACGCACGACGTGATTCGGCGGACGAGTGTCGCGAAGAGCCATGAGTTGACGCTCATCGACGCGCAGGGGGCGGCGCACGTCGCGACCTTCGAGCCTCGGTTGCGCGTCGATCACGGGCTGGCTGCGCGGGAGGCGCTCGTCGCCGGGCGCGGGATCTCGCCGGTGCCGCGGTGGCTGGTGGACGATCTTCTTCGGGACGGGGTGTTGCGGGAGGTGCTTCCTGGGTACAGCTGTGCGCCGTTGCCGGTGAATCTGCTCGTCGTGCCGGAGCGGGCGGAGCTGACTCGGGTGCGGCTGTTGCGGGACTTTCTCGCGGAGGAGATCATCCGGGTTCCGGGAGTGGGGCCGCTGCTTCGGCAGTGAGCGAGTCAGCCTGACGGCTTGTCCGCCCGGATGATTGCCGAGTACAGCTTGTTCCCGACCTCGTGGGTACGCCGGATGTCGACGTTCACGAGGCCCGCGGAGTGAAGCAAGGCTCGGTAGTCGTCGGCCGTGAGTGCCCCGCCGAGACATTCTTCGTCAGCGGCAGCTCGCTCCGCGTCGGTCAAGGTTTCCTCGGCGAGAAGGTCAGTCACCCCGAGACGGCCTCCGGGACGCAGAACGCGCGCGATCCCCGCGAAAACTGCCGGTTTGTCCGGCGACAGGGCGATGACGCAGTTGGAGATCACGACGTCCACAGTGTTGCCCGGCAAGGGAATGGCTTCGATCGTGCCCTTGACGAACTCGACGTTCCCGACCCCTGCCTGTGCGGCGTGCCGTCGGGCGAGGGTGAGCATTTCATCAGTCATGTCGAGACCGATGGCGCGGCCTTCCGGCCCGACGCGACGGGCGGAAAGCAGTACGTCCAGGCCGCCGCCGGAGCCGAGGTCGAGGACAGTTTCGCCGGGCCGCAGATCGGCGACTGCAAGCGGATTTCCGCAGCCCAGACTAGTGGCTGCCACCGTTTCGGGGACGTTTTCTTCCGCGTAGTGCACCGCGCCGAGTCGTTCGGATCCAGACAGCAGGCCGGTGGCTTCGCCCGCCAACGCTCGGCGTGCGGCATTGGCATAGCGGTCACGGATCGCGTCCTGGTCTGACGTCATCTCGATACCTCGCAAACGATGTCGGCGAAGGGGACGGCCGCCTTGCCCATGACGACGTCGGCCGCACTGGGGAAGCAGGACAAGCACTGCCTGTTGACCTGGTACAACCGGGCGGTGCCGTGCGGTCGCACCAGGACGAACCTGGCCTCGGTCAGGATCTTCAGATGCGCCGAGACCGTCGATTGGCTCACGCTCACCTGCTCGACGATCTCGCCGACCGGCAGCGGACGGCCCGCGGAAGCGATCAGGTGCAGGATCTGGACGCGCGTCGGATCCGCGAGCGCGCGGAACCATCCGGCATAGGTCTCCGCGGCGGCACGGTCCAGCACGGCATCCTCCTTCATCGTCCATCGACGATAGACGATAGACGATGAAGGGGTCAGCTGACCAGCTCGGCGAGCAAGTCCCGGACCCGCCGGTCGATCTCGTCCCGGATGGGCCGGACCTGCTCGGCCGGAAGGCCCGCCGGGTCGTCGAGCTGCCAGTCGAGATAGCGCTTGCCGGGGAACACGGGACAAGCGTCGCCGCAGCCCATGGTGATCACAACGTCGGCCGAGCGCACGCCGTCGGCGGTCAGGGGCTTGGGAAATTCGTGGGACAGGTCGATGCCGAGTTCGGCCATCACCGCGACCACGGCGGGATTGACCGTGTCGGCGGGGGCGGATCCGGCAGAGCGGACGGCAACCCTGCCGCGCGCGTGATGGTGCAGCAGCCCGGCCGCCATTTGCGAGCGTCCGGCGTTGTGGACGCAGACGAAGAGCACTTCGGGGACGGTCATGACGAGACCTCCGCGGGCGTCGTGACGAAGCGGCGTCGGAGCGCGAGAGACACGTAGACCAGCGCGACCAGGACCGGGACTTCGATGAGCGGCCCGACGACTCCGGCGAGCGCTTGTCCGCTCGTGGCGCCGAAAGTGGCGATCGCGACGGCGATGGCGAGTTCGAAGTTGTTGCCCGCGGCGGTGAACGCCAGCGTCGTGGTCCGTTCGTACGACAGGCCGACCGCCTTGCCGACCGCGTAGGAGCCGGCCCACATGAGTCCGAAGTAGACCAACAAAGGCAGCGCGATCCGGGCGACGTCGAGCGGGCGGCTGGTGATCTGGTCGCCCTGCAACGCGAACAAGACCACGATGGTGAACAGCAGCCCGTACAGCGCGACCGGGCCGACCTTCGGCAGGAACCGGGATTCGTACCAGGTACGGCCCTTCGCACGCTCCCCCAGCCGACGCGAAAGATAACCCGCGAGCAGCGGGATGCCCAGGAACACCAGCACGCTCTTGGCGATTTGCCACCCGGAAACACTCAACCCGGCTTGCGGCAGGCCCAGCCAGCCGGGCAGCACGGCGAGGTAAAACCAGCCGAGGACGCCGAACATGACGACCTGGAACACCGAGTTCAGCGCGACCAGCACGGCGGCGGCTTCCCGGTCGCCGCAGGCCAGGTCGTTCCAGATGATCACCATCGCGATGCACCGGGCGAGGCCGACGATGATCAGCCCCGTCCGGTATTCCGGCAGGTCGGGCAGCAGCAGCCAGGCGAGCGCGAACATCAGCGCCGGGCCGATCAGCCAGTTCAGCACCAGCGACGGCCACAGCAGCCGCCGGTCGCCGGTCACGCTGCCGAGCCGGTCGTAGCGGACCTTCGCCAGCACCGGGTACATCATCACGAGCAGCCCGAGCGCGATCGGCAAGGAAATCCCGTCGACCCGCACCGCGTTCAGGACCTCGCCAAGGCCGGGAATCCATCGGCCCGCCAGCAATCCGGCCAGCATCGCGACGGCGATCCACACCGGCAGGAATCTGTCCAAAGTGGACAGTTTGCCGACGACGCCCGTTTCCCCGGTCATGCCAGCGCCTCCGTCCCGCCCGGGACCAGCACGGCCGAGAGCCGGGCAAGCACTTCGGGGTGGACCCGGTAGTAGACCCAAGTGCCGCGCCGCTCCCCGGTGATCAGGCCGGATTCGCGCAGCACCTTCAGGTGGTGGGAAATCGTCGGGCCGGTCAGGTCGAACGCGTCGGTCAAGTCGCACACGCACGCTTCCCCGCCGGCGTGGGACGCGATCAGCGACAGCAGCCGCAGCCGCACCGGGTCGGACATCGCCTTGAACAGCTTCGACAGCTCCACGGCTTGATCGGCCGTCAGCGGCTCGCGCGCCAACGGGGAGCAGCACGCGTCCATCGCGACCAGCGGCAGTTGCTTCGACATCTGTCTATCTTGACAGATCTCTACATAGACAGCAATCTAGGTCCCATCCTGTTTCGACAAACATCTATTCAAGGAGGACCGATGTCCCGAGTTCAGCTCGCCCTGCGGGTCGGAGACCTGGCGGGTTCGATCGACTTCTACTCGAAGCTCTTCGGCGTCGAGCCGGCCAAACTCCGGCCCGGCTACGCCAACTTCGCCGTCGCCGAACCCGCGATCAAGCTCGTGCTCCTGGAAGGCGAGCCCGGCCAGGACACCGTCCTGGACCACCTCGGCGTCGAGGTCGAGTCGACGGAGGACGTCAACGCGGCCAGCAAGCGCCTCACCGGAGAGGGTCTGGAGACTTTGCCCGAGGACAACACCACCTGCTGCTACGCCGTGCAGGACAAGGTGTGGGTGCACGGTCCGGGCCGGGAGCCGTGGGAGGTCTACACCGTCAAGGCGGATGCGCAGACGTTCGGATCGGACAACACCGCGTGCTGCACGTCCGACGATGCCGCCAAGCCCGAGGGCTGTTGTGCCTGAACAAGCTCAGAAATTCGCCTGCCGTGCCCGGTCGACGGCGAGCGTGCTGCCGAGTTCGGTCCGGCTGGCTGGATGCAGGTAGTAGTAGCCGAGCAGGTGGTAGGCGAAGGTGGCGTCGACGCCGAGGTTCTTGGCCGGGATGTGGAGTACCGGGTCCGCGGGCAGCCGGTCTTGGCGCCACCAGCGGGTGAATTGCTTGCGCTGCCACTGTCGCTCGTTTTTCCCGGCCGCGACCCAGATCTCCGGCCCGTCGAGGAAGTACGGCTGGATCGACGTGATCGCCGACCACGGCAGGAACGACTCGAACGTCCACCCGCGCTGGTAAATGCCTTCTGTGGTCAGGAGAATCCGCCCTCGGCGGAACCAGCCGAGGGCGACGACCGCCGGGAAAGTCAAGATCAGCACGCCCGCGACCGCGAACGGGATCGTCGCGTTCCGCACCGTCGAGTCGTCCGATTCGTGCGCGAGAACAGCGAACAGGAACAGGCCGAACGCGATCCAGGACAGGATGAACAGGTAGCCCGAGAACTGCAGCGCCGAATAGCTCAGTTCAGTCGCGGGCCGTCCTTGCGCGGTCACCGTTGTGGTCACAGCCGATCCCGTCGGCTTCTGGCGCAACCGGGCGTCCGTGCCGACGTAGACAAAAACGGCCAGCAGCACCGTGAACCACGCCGCGCCGGTTCCGGCCATCCACCTTCCGCCGGTGTACAGGTACACGCTGATCGCCGCCGCCGCCAGCGTCAGCAGCATCAGGATGGCCAGCGCGTTGCGGTACCGGCCGGCCGGGCCGGCGGCCCACGCCTCCGGAACCGTCAGGCAATCAGAAGATCGAGTCCCAGACATGTTTCACCCCGCTGCCTGCGTCCGATGCGAGCGACCCCACCGCTTTGCCGGTGTCCCCGACCGCTTTGATCCCGTCGTCGATCGCCGATCCGACGTGTCCGCCGTGCTTGAACATCGAATCCACCGCGCCGGAGGTGAACGCGCCGACCACCGTTCCCGCGACCGCGCCCACCGCGGTGCCGACCGGGCCGCCGATCACGGTGCCGACCGCGGCCCCGGTCGCGATCGACGCGCCGAACCCCGCCGCGCCGGACGTCACCGCCTGTGCCACGGGTTTGCCGTGGGAGATGTCGTAGGCGATCCCGCCCAACGCCAAGGCGCCGCCGCCGACGTTGCCGACCCGGGTGAGCGTCTTGCCGAACTTCGCGGCTCGCGCGGCTTGGCTGTCCGCTGCCGCGGTGTCCGCCGCCGCGGCGTCGATATTCGTGTAGAAGCCCTTCGGATCGGCTCCACCGATGGCTTCCGCGTGCTTGAGGGATTGCGCGGCGCGGGTGCGCAGTTCGGTCGAATCCTTCTCGAGGATCGACTTGTGCACCTTGGCCGCTTCCGTCCCGCCCGTGACCCCGAATCCGGCGAGTGTGAAGACAGTCTTGTTCTTGGTGTTCTGAAAGTCCTGCGACCGCTGCTCGACCTGCTGTTTCCACCGGCGGCGCGCGTCCTCCGCTTCGGCGCTGGCCTTCTGGTACGCGTCGGCCTTGGCCTGGTGATCCCCGGCTGAGCCAGACTGCCCGGGATCTTGGATGACCGTTCCCGTCACGGACAACCCGGCGCTGGCGGCGTCCGAGCGGATTCGCCCCAGGTCGGTCTGCACCTGCTGCAAGACGTCGGCAGCGGCGTCCACTTTCTGTGCCACCGAGGAAACGCTTTCCGCGAAGTCGTCGGCCTGCCTGCCGCCCGTCGTCAGCTTCTGCCGCAGTTGATCGGCCGCCTCGCCCCGAAGGCCGCTCGCGGCGCTGTTCCGCGCGCCGTACACCTTGTCGTTCGCGCGGTGAATCGCTTGCGAAAGATCTTGTCTCAGCCAATTCGCCGCGGCACGCATGCTGCCGGGATCGCCGTCCACCTTGGTCTCTATCGGCATCAGGCACCCCCGCCCGGCCTCGGCAGCTGGTCCTGCACGTCGGCCTCGGCGCGTTCGTAGTCCTTCTTCCCGGTCTCGACATCGTCGGCGACTCCGCCGAGTGCCGTCGAGAACTGCGCGGCGCTTTCGACCAGACTCGAGAGCGCCGCGTCGAGCGGGCCGGTCAGCAGTCCGGCGTCGACACCTTGCGGAACGGAGCCGGACAGTCCTTCGACCTGGCCGCGAGCGTCGCTCAGCTGGCCCCGGATGCCGTCGAGCACCCCCGGTCCGAGCTCGTATCCCCTACCGATACCGGTCGAGCGCGGAGTACGCGAAGAGGGCGACCTTGCCCTCTTTCGTCCGCCGCAGCACCGGCCGGGCGTCCGCGATCTCCTCCACGTGCTCGGCGCAGGGCACGTACACCACCGGCGGAAACTCCGGCGGGATCGAAGCCGGTTCCTGCGCTGCCGAATCACTCACAGTCGTCGAGTGTCACAAACCGGCGCGCACACCGCAAACCGCGCGGGGCGTTGATCCGGAGCGGCGACACCTCTTGCCACCAGCCGACCGGCGCCGTTATGTTAATGAGAAATCACTTCTTCCGAGACTGTCGACACGGGGCGGCGAGCAGCCCCTGGCCGGTGATGGGATGGCAACGACGCCTACCAGAGAGGCAGACAAGTACATGGAGAATCTCAGCAGAAGGAAGGTGCTGACCCTCGGCGCGGCGTTGGGCATCGCGGGCATGGCGGGCACCACCGGCACTGCGTGGGCGTGGTCGGGCAAGGGGTCGATCGCCGGCAGCGGGACGGGGGCCGATCCGTTCCAGGTCTGGGACGACACGGCGGACGCGGTCGCCGCGGCGTTGCTCAAAGAGGGCAAGATTCCCGCGGTCAATACGGCTTGGCAGGGCTGGATCGACAACAACGCGCCGTTGCCTGCCGGCATGCCGGACTATGTGGTCGCGTATCTGCGGCAGGTCAACAAACTGCCGTCGTGGGCGGATCCGGCCAAGCTCGCTGCTTCGGAGAAGCTGTATACCCGGTTGAGCAGTTATCTGTTCGTCTCGGAGACGCTGGGCAGCGGGATCATGAGCACCGTCATTCCGCGGGAGGCGCGGGCGGTTTACTGGTCGGCCGGCGGCGCGGATATGAAACAGCGGGCCGCGAAGACGTTCACGTTCGGGTACGACCTGCATAATTCCAAGGCTTGGGCGCCGGACGGGCATTTCGTCGTCACGGCCAACAAGACCCGGCTCGTACATGCTGTGGTGCGGAATTTGCTGCCGACGTCGGCGAAGTACCAAGCTGGAGCGGATCAGCCCAAGCCGATCAGCAACGGTGACATTTTGCGGACGTTCCATTCGGTGGCGACGTTCGCGCGCAGCAACATGCTCAAGTGGAACATCGCGTTGTCGACGGCCGAGCAGGACGCGGATCTGCATGCCTGGCAGGTCGCGCTGCATCTGCTCGGCGTGCAGGAGCAGTTTATTCCGCAGACCTGGGCGGACGCGGAAGCTCAGGCACAGCAGATGTTGTGGCCGGTGCTCGGGCCGACCGACGAAGGGGTCAGCCTGGCGAAGACGCTGCTCGGGTATATCGAGAAGCCGACGCTCGGACTCGATTCCGGGTTCGTCAATGAACTGGTGCGGTATCTGCTCAACGACCAGATGGGCGATTGGCTCGGGCTCCCCCGCGATTACGCGCAGGCGGCACTCGTGCGGATCGAGTGGCCGGCGTATGTCGCGTTCAGGGAGGGGGCGTCCAAGATCATGCCGGGCAGTTTTTATCTCTTCGATCAGTTCGTGCGCGGCATTTCGATGCTGTACCTCAACAACGGGACGTCGCCGACTCAGACGCCGATCACGCTTCCCACGGCGAATCGGCCGGGTGCTTAGAGTCCCAGCGCACTCAGCAGGAAGGCGGTGACGGCGGCGCGGTGGCCGGGGGTGTCCTCCCACCGCAGCCGCCGTCCGGTTTCGACTACTGCGCCGAAGCCCGCGTGCACCAGTACGCGGGCTTGGTGCGCGTCCAGCTCCGGGCGGGCCAGGCGGAGTTGGTGTTCCCAGACCGCGATGTGCTCGCGTTGGGCGAGGTTCAGCGGGCGTTGCAACGCGGCCGGGAGACCGCCCAGTTCGGCGGCGGCGACGTTGGTCAGGGCGGTGTGTTCGAAGCTGTAGGCCACGTAGGTCGCGGCTAGGACGGGCAGGGCTTCCGCGCCGGTGGTGCCGTGGAGGTTTTGTTCTACCGCTTGCGACAGGAGTCCAGCGGCTTGCAGGCACGCGGCTGCCAGGATTTCGGCTTTGTTGGGGAAATGGCGGTAGAGGGCGGAAGGAACCAGCCCAACTGCCTCGGCGATTCGGGCGTTGGTGACGGTGGCGAATCCGTCGCGTTCGAACAGCGGCACGGCGGCGGCGAGGATCTGCGCGCGGCGGGTTCGCGGGACAGGCTGGGTGGGCAGCGAGACGGCGGGCGCGGACGCGGTGGTCGTTGCGGTGACCAGGCGCAGGGCGGATTCGGTCAGCAGGTTCTCGGCACGGTGGTGGGCGATCGACGTGCGGTGCATGGTGATCGAGCCGATCGCGCCGAGTGCGGCTACCGCTCGCAGGTCCGCGTCCGGTGATGGCTGCACTACCTCTGTCACCCGCGCGACGACGTGGGCGAATTTGGCGCTCAGGACGCGACGGTCCGCTCGGTCGAGGTAGCGGGCCTCCCAGCGGTACAGGCCGCCGGACTCGCGGTGGGCGACCGTGACGCGGGCCAGCGGGCGGAGGACGTCGTCCGCGGGGGCATCAGCGGGGACTGCGTCCAGGGCGGCGACCAGTCGGTCTGCCATCACGTTGGCGCATTCGGTGAACAGGGCGTACTTGTTCGGGAAATGCCGGTACAGCGCCGCCGCGGTGATTCCGACGGCGGCGGCGATCTCTTCCATGGACGCCGCGTGGTATCCGCGTTCGCTGAAGGCCCGGCCCGCCGCCTCGACGATGAGCTGCTTGCGGTTGCGCGGACGGGTGGCCGCAGCCGGTTCGGAGGTCACTGCGGACCCCGAGCACCCGGATGCGGAAGTACGGCCATGCCGGCCAGTCAATCACGAGACGGGCGGGTCTTCACCCGGGGCGCGGGGTCATCGCCACTGCTTGATCCAGGTCAGGAGTCCGGCGTCCCGCAGGGACGGGACCACGACGTCGGCGGGGAATTCGGTACCGGGCAACGTCGGGACGCCGACCACCGGCACGCCAGCGGCGCGGGCGGACCGCAGGCCGGTCATCGAGTCCTCGAAGGCGAGTGCGGAGGCCGGGGCCACGCCCAGCCGGGCGCAGGACGTCAGGTAGATCTCCGGTGCTGGCTTGGGCTCGGCGACCTCGTCGGCGGCCACGCTGATCTGGAACTCGAAACCGCCTCGCGCCAGCGCGGCTTCCAAGAGCGCGCGGGGCGAATTGCTGGCCACCGCGACCGGTACCGCGGCGGCCGCGAGTTCGACCAGTTCGTGGGCTCCGGGCATCGCTTCGGCCTTGGCGGACACCACTTCGGTCACCATGGCCAGCAGCTCGTCCGCGATCGCGGGGCCGTTGCCCGGTTCGCCGAACACGCCAGCCATGGTGTCGGCGGCCGCGGCGACGGATTTGCCGATGACCAGCGCCTTCTGCTCCGCGCCGAACGGCAGGCCGCGGCGGGCGAACAGCTCGGTTTCGGCGACAGACCAGCAGGGTTCGGTGTCCATCAGCAGGCCGTCGCAATCGAAGACGACCGCCTCCGGCGTCCAGTCGAACAACATCAGGTCCCCCTCCGCTCAGTGGACCTTCAGTCTGTCATCGTCCGGCCCCCTGTTCGAGGTTTCGGCGGATTCGGTCCCTGGCCGCGGAGTCGCCGGTACCCACGTCGTGGCCGCGGATTTCGTGGCGGAGCCCGTCGGCCATGACGAAACGGGGGCGGTGCAGGGAGGCCAGCGACTCAGTCGGATCGCCGTCGACAGCGATGACGTCGGCGCGGAATCCGGGTGCCAATCGACCGGTTACGTCGGTCAGGCCGCAGACGCGGGCGGCGACCGAGGTGGCGCTGGCGATCGCTTGCCGGGGAGTCATTCCGGCTTCGGCGAAGGTGTCCAGGCAGTCGGCGTAGCGTTCAAAGTGGACTAACGGGATTCCGGCGTCGGTTCCGGCGACAATGGTGGCACCCAAGGAAATCAGCGCGCGGAGGTTGCCGACAACGGCGTCGCGTTCGTCCCACGGGCACATGTAATCCGCTGCAGTGCAAGCGGTGTTCATGGTCGGACTGACGGCGACACCGCGCGCCACGATCATCTCGGC
This sequence comes from Amycolatopsis sp. NPDC059235, assembly GCF_042754125.1. NCBI lineage: Bacteria > Bacillati > Actinomycetota > Actinomycetes > Pseudonocardiales > Pseudonocardiaceae > Amycolatopsis > Amycolatopsis sp. NPDC059235. The sequence goes on along the minus strand of NZ_JBHZAG010000057.1, from coordinate 50,685 downwards.
GATCCGCGGATCGAATTCGGTGCCAGTACGGGTGACCCAGCCGCAATGCTCGATGCAATCGACACCGGCGAGTACGGCTCGTTCAATGCCTTCGACGCCGAGAGCGTGCGTCGTGACTGGCAACCCGCGAGAGTGCGCTTCAGACACCAAGGCGGCTAGCTCGTCCACGGTGTAGCGCGCTTCCGACGGATGGCTCCCGGGGGTCATGAAGCCGCCGGTGGTCATGACTTTGATCAGGTCGACGCCGTCGTCGAAGTGTTGTTTCACCACAGCGCGGACCTGGTCGACGCCGTCCGCGACGCCGCCCATCGACGCGGCGTGGCCGCCGGTGACGGTGATCGGTGCGTTCGCGGCGAGCATTCTCGGGGTGGCTTTCGGCGTGGCAGCAAGGAGATCCCGTACGCGGGTGCCCAAGGTGCCGGGCGAGCCAAGGTCGCGCGCAGTGGTGACGCCAGCGTCCAGCAATCGTCGCGCGTTGGCGATCATCCGGCGGCTCAGGGCATCGTCGTCGGCGGACATTTCCAGGGTGACCTCGCCGGAGCCTGGGTCCTGGCAGAGGTGGACGTGACAGTCGATCAAGCCGGGCATCAGAGTGACGTCGCCGAGATCGGCAACCTCGCCTGCGGGGACGGAATTCCTTGGCCCGGCATAGGTGATCACGCCGTCCGAGACGGCCACGGCGGCGTCGCGGATCAGCGGGGCGGACGCGTCGGTCAGCAGTCGTGCGGCGGTGAAAATCATGCCTGCCTCCGCGGAGATACGTTGAGCTGCCATTAGCCACAGTGAACAGTCAGCACTCCCACTGCGCAAGCCTCTCTTGCGTCCACCCGATCGTCGTCATTGACGCGACACAAGTCATCGCTCACACTGATGCACATTCATCCAGGCTGAACACAGTGACGTGGGTAGCTGAGGAGCGATCGATGGCCCGACCGAAAAAACGCCGCTGGCACTGGCTTCTGCTCGTCGTCCCGTTCGCGTGGTGCGTCGCGGCGATTCCCCTGGTCAACCGGATCGACTACGTCTTCGGCTCGATCCCGTTCCTGCTGGTGTGGATGACCGCGGGCGTCCTGATCGGCTCCGGCGCGATCGGTCTCGTCTACGCGATTGACCGCCGCCGCGGCGACCTGGACCGGGTGTGACGCGATGGCACTGGCGCTCGCTCTGCTGATCGCGGTCGGCTCGATCGTCTGGGGCACCGTCGCCGCCGCGCGCGGCCGGGCGATGAATCTGCAGGAATGGTCCGTCGGCGGACGCCGGTTCGGCACCTGGCTGTTCTGGTTCCTGCTGGTCGGCGAAACATTCACCACGTTCGCCCTGCTCGGCGCCTCGCAAGGGGTGTTCAGCAACGGTGCGCCCGGGTTCTACGTCCTCGGCACGGTCGTGCTGACCGCCGCGGTCGGCTATTGGGTGGTGCCCAAGATCTGGCGCGCGGGCAAGCAGCACGGCCTCGTCACCATGGCCGACTACTTCACCACCCGCTTCGAGGCCCGCTGGTTCGGCGGGCTGGTCGCCGTCTTCGGCATCGTCGCGCTGCTGCTGTACGCCCAGGTCCAGCTGACCGGGCTGAGCCTGATCCTGGCGAGCCTGTTCGGGAGCGAGGTCCCGTCGCTGGTCTACGTCATCGCCGGCGGCGTGCTGGTCGCCGGGTTCGTGCTGGTCGGCGGGATGCGCGGGGCCGCGTTCACCGCGATCGTCAAGGACGTGCTGCTGATCGCGATCCTGCTCGTGGTCGCGATCGGCGCGGCGAACGCGGCCGGAGTGAGCGGCCCGATGGGCGTGTTCGACGCGATGAAGCAGGCGCATCCCAGCGGCGCGACACTGCCCGGGCTGCACGGCTCGGCCGCGACGAACACCTGGTGGTGGATGAGCTTCCTGCTGCTCACGCCGCTGGGCTCGTTCGCGCTGCCGCACATGTTCCAGGTGTCCTACAGCGCGAAGGACGTCGCGACGATCCGCCGCAATCAGGTGGTCCAGCCGCTGTATTCGCTGTTTTACGTCCTGATCGTGATGATCGCGCTCGCCGCGGTGCTCGCGCTGCCGAAGCTGACCGGCAAGCAGGCCAACGCGTCACTGCTGATTTTCGTGCGCGAGAAGTATCCGGAATGGGTCATCGGGCTGCTCGGCGGCGCGGGCATTCTCGTCGCGCTCGTGCCGACCGCCGTGCTTGTCCTCGCAGCCAGCAGTCTGTTCACCCGCAATGTGCTCGGTGCCCGCTCGGCGAAATGGGCCTCGTCGCTTACTGCGATGCGCGTGGGCGTTCTCGTTTTCACCGCGCTTTCCGTACTTCTTGTCGCACACAGCAACGAAAAACTGTTGAGCATCATGACGAACGTGTACAGCGCCGTCGGGCAACTGGCCCCCGCGCTGTTCCTTTCGATGCTGTGGCGGCGGGTCACCGCACCAGGGCTCGCGGCCGGCGCGTTGTGCGGCGGGCTGATCGTCGGCGTGCCCGCGCTGGGTTCGCTTGTCGCGCACACGATGCCGCCCGGGACCGTCGTCGGACTGCCCGCGCTCGTCGTCAACTTGATCGTGACGGTGGCGGTCAGCCTGGTGACCCGGCCGCCGTCGCGGACCGCGATCGAAGTCGGAGCTGGGGACCGCCCAGCTGGCCCCGCCGAGGCCGGTGACCTGCGCCGAAGCGCCGTTTGACGATAATGATCGGGTGACCGTGACGAGGATCCGCGAGTTCCGCACCCTGCGCGGGCTGACCGTGCGCCAGCTTGCCGACCAGGCGGGAGTGTCGACCGGCTTGATCAGCCAGGTCGAGCGGGGCGTGACCGACCCGAGCCTGGAAACCATGCGGCGGATCGCCGAGGTGCTCGACATCCCGCTGTTCAGCCTGTTCCAGGAGCCGGACGAGGAAACCGTCGCGGTGATCCGGCACGACGACCGGTACCGGATCTCCTCGCCGCACCACGCGATCACCTACACCCGCGCGTCGCCCGGCGGCGCGAAGCTCGAAGTGCTCGAAGGCGTGCTCGAACCGGGCGGCGTCTCGTCCGACGAACTGCGTTCGCATCCGTCCGAGGAATGCGTGGTGGTGATCGCCGGGCGGCTGACCGTCCAGGTCGGCGAGCAGACGCACGTGCTCAAGACCGGCGACAGCTGCCACTTCGATTCGGCGATCCCGCACCGCTTCCGCAACGACGGCCGGACCACCGCCCGGTTCCTCGTCAGCGTCACTCCTCCGAGTTACTGATTCGACCAAAAGCAGGCCGCCCCTGAAGCGGCACGTAACCGTCGCAGCGAAGTCATAGGCCGTGACTGTGGTCGGATCAGTAACCATCCGGCACAGTACTGATACTTCCGTCGGAGGTATCCGCTCCGAAATTGGTCTAGACTTTTCGTTCCGAAACCGGCGAAAAGGACGGACTGATGCGTGGGACGACGGTGCCCCCGGGAATGTGCTGCAGACCGGTCAAAACCGGTGAACTTCCACTGCACCGGCTCGAGGTGCCCGCGCCCGACGCGGTGCCGTTCGCGGTCGGCTCTTTCGACGCGGTGGGACCGTTGTCGCGCGCGGAATTCCCGCACCGGCACACGTTCTACGAAATCGTGCTCGTCACCGGAGGGACCGGCGCGCACGTCGTCGACCTGACGCGGTGGGAACTGAGCCCGCCGCACCTCGGCGTCGTCACGCCGGGCCAGGTGCACCATTGGGAGGCCAGCGGGCTCACCGGGTCGGTCGTGCTGTTCACCGACGATTTCCTTTTCGACCATCCGGCCGACCGGGAAACCCTGCGCAGGCTGCGCGAACGGCCGTGGCTGCGGCTGGACGGGACCGAACACGACCGGACCGCGCGGCTGATCGCCGAACTCGAGGAGGAATTCCGCCGCGGCGGCGAGGACGGCGAATCCGTGCTGCGCGCGCTGCTGCACGTGCTGATCGTGCGCGCCGGAAGGCTTCCCGGCATTCCGCCGGCACCGGCCCCCGTCCGAGCCCGCGCGGTCGCGGCGGAATTCGCGCAGCAGGCGGAAAAATCCGAGCTGGGACTGTGGTCGGTGCGCGCGCACGCCGAACGGCTCGGCGTCACTCCCGGCTACCTCACCGAGGCCGTCAAGGCGGCAACCGGGCGTACCGCCGCGGAATTGGTGCGCGAGGCGCGAACGCAGGAGGCGAAACGGTTCCTGCTGCGGACGAATCTGTCCGTGCGGCAGGTGGCGAGCCGCGTCGGATTCGCCGATCCAGCCTACTTTTGTCGGTTCTTTCGGCGCGAAACCGGGCTGAGCCCCGGCGGATTCCGCCGCACCGGCGACGCCGCCCCGAAGATTCACCACGACTGCATGACTCCGTCCATCGCTGCGGGCTGATCTTCTCCCTACCGTCGAAGGGAATCCCGAGCCCCCACCGAGGAGCAGGCATGGACGAAGAAAGAAAGTTCAGCCGCAAGACAGTGCTGAAGGCCGCACTGGCCGCCGGAGTCGCGGCTCCGGTCGCCCTCGTCGGCGGACCCGCGCTCGCCCGCACCAATTTCGCGGGCGGGCAGCGGGTCGAGCCGACCCCGTACTGCCACGACGGCGACGAACCGACGATCGACCAGACCGAGGGCCCGTACTTCACGCCGGGCTCGCCCGAGCGCAGCGTGCTCGTCGACGGGAGCACCCCGGGCACGCGGCTGACGGTGAGCGGGTACGTCTTCGGCACGGCCTGCCAGCCGATCGGCCGCGCGCTGCTGGACTTCTGGCAGGCGGACGACAACGGCGCGTACGACAACGTCGGCTACAACTTCCGCGGCCACCAGTACACGAACGACCTCGGCGAGTTCAAGCTGACCACGATCGTGCCCGGCCTCTACCCCGGCCGGACGCGGCACATCCACGTCAAGGTGCAGGCCCCCAACGAGCCGATCCTGACGACGCAGCTGTACTTCCCCGGCGAGCCGCGGAACAACACGGACACGATTTTCGACCCGCGGCTGCTCATGACGGTCCGCGACGCCCCGAACAACGCCAAGGAGGCGGCGTTCGACTTCGTGCTGAACGTCGCGCAGACGCCGACCGGCGGGCCGACCACGGGACCGCCGACCGGGCAGCCGGGCGGGACGTCCTGGGCCACCGGCAAGGCGTACACCGCCGGTACGCGCGTCACGTTCAACGGGGTCAGCTACGTGTGCCTGCAAGGCCACACCGCCCAGCAGGGCTGGGAACCGCCCAACGCGCCCGCGTTGTGGCAGAAGGGCTGATCCCCTCCTGAAGAGAACGGCGGGCTCCCCCGGGCCCGCCGTTCTCCGTTTTTCCGGGAAGCCTCCCCCGCGCTGTCGAGTTACGGTCGACGCATTCGTCTTCCATTACGACAACGTCGGACCGGCTCTCGGAGGACACATGCTGTACCTGCTGGTGATCTACAACTGCGACCGTCCCGAACCCGGCGATCCGGCCTTCCCGGACGCGCTGGCCAGGGTGAACGCGTTCGCCGACGAATGCCGCCGGCGCGGGGTGTTCGTCTCCGGGCATCCACTGCGGGGCGAGCACACCGCGACCACGGTCAGCGTCCGCCAGGGAAAGACGCTGATCACCGACGGGCCGTTCCTGGAGACTCACGAGCATCTCGGCGGCGTTTACGTCCTCGACTGCCGCGATCTCGACGAAGCCCTCGAACTCGCCGCGCTGTGCCCGATGGCCGAGGTCGGCACCGTCGAGGTGCGACCGGTCGCCGGCGTGCCGGGGCTCTCCCACCAGGCATGACCTCGGCATTGCTGCGGGAGACCTACCGCGAGCACCGGGCCCGGATGCTCGCGGCGCTGGTCCGCGTCCTCGGCGACTTCGAACTCGCCGAGGACGCGCTGCAGGACGCGTGCGCGCTCGCCCTGCGCAAGTGGGGCGACGAGCCGCCGGACGACCCCGTGGCGTGGCTGCTGACCGCCGCCCGCAACAGCGCGATCGACCGGCTCCGGCGCGCCCGCCGCGGCCAGGAAAAGCTCGCGCAGCTCGAGGAACCAGCCACGAGCGCGGGCCCGGCCGAGGAACGCCTGCTCGAAATCGGCGACGAAAGGCTCAGCCTCGTCTTCACCTGCTGCCACCCCGCGCTCGCCGAGGACGCGCGCGTCGCGTTGACGCTGCAGGCGGTGGCCGGGCTGACCGCGGGGCAGATCGCGCGGACATTCCTGGTCAGCGAGGCGACGCTAGCGCAGCGGCTGGTGCGGGCCAAGCGCAAGATCCGCGACGCCGGAATCAGCCTCGCGGTCCCGCCCGATCATCTGCTGTCCGAGCGGCTGTCCGGGGTTCTGGCAGTGCTGTACTTGATCTTCACCCAAGGCTACACCGCTGGGGGAGATCGCGAGCTGCAACAGGAAGCGATCCGGCTGGCGAAGCTGGTCGCGACGCTGATGCCGGACGAGCCGGAAGCGCTCGGCCTGGTTTCGCTGCTGCTCGTGCACGATTCGCGCGCCGCCGCCCGCTATACGCCGGACGGCGACGTCGTGTTGCTCGAAGACCAGGACCGAAGTCGTTGGGACCACGGCGAAATCGCCGAAGCGATCGGGCTCCTGGACCGTGCGCTGCGCTTTGAGATGGTGGGGCCGTATCAGCTGCAGGCCGCTATCGCCGTCCAGCATGCTCAGGCTCGTTCCGCGGCGGACACCGACTGGGCGGCGATCGCCGGGCTGTATCTCCGTTTGTACGACACGAATCCCTCACCGGTGATCGCGTTGAACCACGCTGTCGCGGTCGCCATGGCCACGAGCCCGTCGGAGGGCCTGGCGCTCATCGACGGCATCGAAGGCCTTGACCGGTACCACCTGATGCACGCCGCGCGCGCCGATCTGCTGCGCCGTCTCGGCCGTACCGCCGACGCGATGGCCGCGTACCGGCGGGCGCACGAACTCGCCGTCAACCCCGCCGACCGGCGATTTCTCGCAGGCCGCTTAGCCACCTTGGAGTCCTGATGAGACTGTCCATTCTCGACAACGGACATCGCCTGCGAGCCAGGCTGTTCCTGTCGATCACGTCGAAACAGCCGCCGGACATCGTGAAGATGCTGCTGTACCGTCCCGGCTTTCTCACCCGGCCGCTGCTGGATCTCACCGCTCCGGCGATGCGCGGACCGTCGTACTGGACAGCCGGGGAACGCGAGTTTCTCGCCATGTCAACGGCGTTGCTGCACGAGTGCCCGTTCTGCGTCGACTCGCATGCGGAGCTGACGCGGATCGCCGGACACGGCGAGATCGATCCCTTGCGACCTGACGCGGCACGGCCTGAGGTGCGGACCGTTCGGGCGTTTCTGGAGACTGTCACGCTGCGCCCGGACGAGATCGTGCTGCCGGATCTTCCCGCGGCGGCGATTGGCGAGGCGCTGCGGGTGAATCTGGTGTGGAACATCGTGAACCGGCTCGCGAACGCGTTCGGGTTCGTGCTCCGCGAAGGTCAGCTGGAGAGCGGAACCCGTGCCCTGCACCGGTTCGGGTACCGGTTCCCGGGCTTCCTGCTCGCGGACGGTCCGGCAGGAACGCACGAGGATCCGGTGGAGAACATGCGGTATTCCGTGTTCAGTGCACCTGCGGTGACCGATCAGGCGCTTCGCGGCGCGGCGGCGAGCGGGGATGGTTTGCCCGCGCCGTTGCAGCCGTTCGCGGCGAAGGTCCGTGACGCGTCCTACCGGCTCACCGATGCTGACTTCGCCGAACTGGCCACGAAATACCGCGAAGACGAGGTCTACGAGATCACCGTCGCGGCGGCCGTCGGTGCCGCGTTACGCAGTTTCGACGCCGGACAACAGAAACTCGACGCCTAACACGACCGGCGCCCAGGTGGTCTCAGATCCGTGAGGGGAACCCTGAGGGAATCAGAGTCCCTCAGGGTTCCCCTCACGGACGGCAATCCCGCCGGTTCCGTCAGGGGCGGTAAAGCTCCTTGGCGACGTCGATGTTGTCGTTCTTGTCGACGTGGATCTCGGCCAGCGGCGGGGTCGGGCCGGTCAGGGCCTCCATCAGGGCCTGCTCGGTGCACGGGTTCGTGCCGCGGCCCTGCTGGTCGATGGCCACGTCGCCGCCGGGGCACAGTTCGGCCGCGCCGAACACCTGCGCGGTCTTGCTCACCGGCAGCCGGTAGGTCTTGCCGTCGCCGGGAACGGGCACGAAGTGTCCGTTGTCCGCGCCGCCCTTTTTCCAGGTGATCAGCTGGAACTGGGCCATGTTGACCGAACGGTCGAACCCGGTGAACTGCACGGTCTGCGTCGTGTTCGGGAAGCGGCGCGTCGGGGCGGCGGGCTGCTGGCCGGAGCCCTTGCCCGCGGTCGGCGCGGTCTTGATCATGAACTCGCTGCCGCCGTCCTTGCCGCAGTTCACGACGCCCTGGGTGAATTCTTCTTCCGCGCCCAATGCGCAGTCCCAGTGCCCTTCGATTCCGAGAACGCGGTGGCCGGGGCCTTCGCCCTGCGACGGCGCCAATTCGTAGTACTTCGTCATCACGTTGAATGCCTCGGTGCAGCCGGGAATGCTTCCGCTGGTGCTCTGCACCGCGATCAGGTCCATTTGCTTGCCGCCGGCCGGGCCGACCTGTCCGCCGAGCTTGCTGCAGTTCACGTCGCCGTTCGACGTCGCCGCGGTGCCCGCCGCACCAGCCGAACCGCCCTGCTTGACCGCCGCCGCGTCGGAAACGCTCGTCGCCGCGGAACCATTTCCGTCGACATTGTTTCCGCTGCACGCGGAAAGCAACGCGGTCGCGGCGACCGCCCCGCCGACCATGACCAGCTTCATCGACTTCATCGCGGTGAATCCCATTGTGCGCTCCCCGTGTCTTTGGCGATTCTCTGACCCCAAAGACGTGAAGCACCGAATGACGTTGCCCGGAAGTTCCGCGAAGAGCCATAGTTGCCCCAACGTCGCCCTCGACTGGTCCGCGCGGGCAGGACCTCGGCGGGCCTCGCAACCCCCGGCCTAGAACACGTCGCGCAGGGTCTCCAGAAGGAGGGCGATGTTCGGCTCGTCGCGGCGGTAGTAGGTCCACTTGCCCCGCCGCGTGGCGACGACCAGGCCCGCCTGCCGCAGCATCGCGAGGTACTGCGAGGTGGTCGACTGGCCGAGGCCCGCGCGCTGCTGGATGTCGGTCACGCAGACGCCGATCTCGACGTCCTCGGGCTCCTGGCCGGGGAAGCTCATCGGATCCTTGAGCCAGACCAGCATCTGGCGGCGGGTCGGGTTGGACAGGGCGCGGAACACCGCCAGCAACTCCGCCTCCGAGAACACCGGACGATCCTAACGCGCACTCTCATATTGACAATTCGCGATATGTAGATCTATGTTCGCCGCATGCCGACTTCGATGCGCGTGGCGGAACTCGCCCGCTTCGGTGCCGCGGACACCGCGTTCACCGCCCGTGAGCTGCCAAGACCCGTCCCCGGCCCTGGCCAGGTGCTGGTGCGCGTGGCGGCCACGTCCGTGAACCCGCTCGACCTGCAGACCCGGCGCGGCGACTACCGCGACCAGGTCGCGCTGCCCGCGGTGATCGGCAACGACGTGTCCGGCGTGGTGGTCGAGACCGGCCCCGGGGCAAGCGACTTCGAGCCGGGCGACGAGGTCTGGTACCTGGCGCCGGTGTTCGCCGGGCCGGGCACCTACGCCGAGTACCACGTGGTCGACCAGGCCTTGGTCGCCCGCAAGCCCGCAGGGTTGTCGCACGTCGAAGCCGCCGGTCTCGCGCTCGTGGGCGTGACGGCATGGGAGGCACTGGTCGAACGCGCCGCGGTGCGGGCCGGCGAACGGGTCCTGGTGCACGGCGGAGCGGGCGGGGTCGGCTCGGTCGCCGTCCAGCTCGCCAGCGCACTGGGCGCCGAGGTGGTGACCACCGCGCGAGCTCGGGACCACGAGTTCGTCGCGGGACTGGGAGCCGATACCGCGATCGACTTCTCGGCTAGGGACTACGTGCCGCAGGTCCGCGCTCTAGGCAGGGTGGACGTCGTGCTGGACACCGTGGGCGGAGACACCCTCACCCGCAGCCCGGAGGTCCTCGCCGACCGAGGCCGCGTGGTGTCCATTGTGGACATTCCCGAACCGCAGAACCTGCTCGCCGCGTGGGGCGTCAACGCGACGTATCACTTCCTCTTCGTCAGCCCCGGCCGCGCGAAGCTCGAAGCCCTCACCCAGCTGATCGAGCAAGGCAAGCTCCGGCCGGTGATCGGTGCCGTGCTCCCGCTGGCCGACATCGCGTCAGCGCACGCCTTGGTCGAAGGCGGTTCTGCTGGCGGACGTCCGCGCGGCAAGGTCGCCATCACCGTGGGCTAGGTCGCGAGACCGAGCGCCGCCAGCCACACCCGAGTCAGCGTCGCCGCCGCGTCGTCCAGCGAACTGTCGGCGACAACCGCCTGGTAGAAGACGCGTTCAGTCATCCAGACCAATGCCGCAGCGACCTCCGCCGCGGTTCCGGACGGCAGTCCGGCGCGCTCGGCGACCCCGCCCATCGTGTCGGCGAGCGCGACCACCGCGGAACGCCACGCCTGGTCGATCGCCGGAACCGACGGCGACAGTTCGACAGCCGTGCGCATCACCGTGCCGTGCTCGCGCCACATCCGCGCGGTCTGCTCGACCCCCTGCCGGACCGCGTCGCCGGGAACCTCGGCGGCCGCGTCCACTGCGTCGACCTCGGTGCGCAGCTTGGCCACCGTCCGTTCGACCAGCGCGGCGAGCACGTCGTTCTTGGACCCGAAATAGAAGTAGAGCGCGCCCCGGGTGATCCCGGCCTCCTGCGCGATCGTCGCGACGGTCATGCACGCCCCGCCCGTCGCGTTCAACTGCTGCTCCGCCGCGTCGAGAATCGCGCGTTCGCGCAGGTCTCCCTTGGTCGGAGCCGTCCGGCGACGGGCCCGGGTGCCTTGCTCTTCCACTTGCACGTTCTATCACGCCGACTATTTTTGACGCAGTGCAGATTTTTCTCAGCACAGTGTAGAGTTTGCTTCATGACCAAGATCTTCCTGATCACCGGCGCGAGCTCCGGCCTCGGCCGCGCGTTCGCCGAGGCCGCGCTCCAGGCCGGCCACACCGTCGTCGGCACCGTCCGCAAGCAGGCCGACGCCGAGGCGTTCGAGCAGCTCCAGCCGGGGAAATCCCTCGCGCGCCTGCTCGATGTCACCGACGACGAGGCGGTGTTCCGGACCGTCGACGAGATCGAGACCGAGGTCGGCCCGATCGACGTCGTCATCGCCAACGCCGGATACGGCCACGAGGGCGTCTTCGAAGAGTCGACGATGGCGGAGCTGCGCGCGCAGTTCGAGGTCAACGTCTTCGGCGTCGTCGCGACAGTAAAGGCGGTGCTGCCGTACCTGCGGCAGCGGCGGCGTGGGCACATCCTCGGCGTCACGTCGATGGCTGGGCTGATCACTGTGCCCGGCACGTCCTTCTATCAAGGCAGCAAGTACGCCGTGGAGGGCATTCTCGAAACCGTCGGCAAGGAGGTCGCGCCGTTCGGCGTGCACGTCACCGCGATCGCGCCGGGATCGTTCCGCACCGACTGGGCGGGCCGGTCGATGGTCCGCACCGATCGTTCCGTGCCGGACTACGACCAGGTGATGAACCCGATCCGCGACCACCGCCTCGCGGCCAGCGGCAAACAGCTCGGCGACCCGCAGAAGGCCGCCGAGGCCGTGCTGCGCATCCTCGACGTCCCGAACCCGCCCGCACACCTGGTCCTCGGCTCGGACGCGCTGCGGCTCGTCGCGAACGGCCGCGCCGCGGTCGACAAGGAGATCGAGGAATGGGCCGAGCTGAGCCGGTCCACCGACTTCCCGGACGGAGCCCAGCTGCCCGGTTGAGCTCGCGCCGGGGCCGCCGCCCCAATGTGGCATTGGGTGCGCGGGATGCACCCAATGTGGCGTTCGGTGCGTCAGATGCACCCAATGCCACATTGGGGGCACCGGCCGAAGCGTCAGCCGACGTACGCGGTGAAGGAGTGCTTGGCCTGGTACCAGATCGAGATGCCGATGGCGCCGGCCGCAGCCACGCTGCGCAGGTCCAGCGGGCCCGGCCGGTCGGACAGGAACGTGAAGTTCCGGATCTCCGCGCCGGGCACGAAGTCGCCCTGGGTGCCTTCCTTGGTCGCGCGGACGAAGTCCATCTGCTTGATCTCGATGGTGTCGCCGTATCCGGCGAACAGGTACAGATACGGCGGCCGTCCCGCGAGCGGGATGTAGAAGTGGTCGCCGTTCGGGGCTGCGGGAATCAGCATCAGAGTCTCCTCGTCATTGCCGGGAGCGGGTCCGGTGCCGCCACCGGAAAGCGGGATGTATTGCTCGTTGATGTCGCACGTGATCCGGTCGACCTTGACCTTGCCGTCGTTGCGCTGCCACAGATGGGTCCAGGTCCGCTCGGCGGCCGTCGGCTGCGAACCGCAGCGCCAGTACCAGGACACGACCCCGGCGTTGTGCACCGCGCGCAGCGTCTCGGAAAACCCGTAGAACCCGGCCCGGTTCCGGCCGACCACGCTGGCGAACCCGCTCGCGAACCGCACGACGTCGTCGAGTTGGTAAGCCGCCGCGTGCGCGTCGGCGGCGCAGGCCATCAGCGCTGTGTCCGGGACACCCATGCCGCGCGCGTCGGCGAGTCCCGCCCGGCCGAACGCGACACCGCGGGCGAAGTCGTCGTCGTTGCCGCTTCCCCACGCGTCGTCGGTGCCCAGTTCGACGACCAGCGCGACGGTGATCCCGCCGCCGACGAGAGTCCGGTATTCGGGGCCGGTGAGCCGTTTCGTGCCGCGGCCCAGCCCTGCGTAGCGGATCACGCCGTCGAAACCGGCGCCCTTGAGCGCCCCTGGGCTTGGCGTGCCCTCGGAATAGTCAGCCCAGCGCATGGTGGTCCGACCCGGTTTCGGCGTAGCTCGGCGGCCGGTTGGAGCCGAGCAGGACCCGCGTGAGCCACGGCGGCATCTGCGGTTCGAGCTGCCGCAGCAACGCGTACACGATGGCCAGCACGACCGGGACGATCACTTGGTTGCCGAGCCCGGACACCGCGTCGGTCACCGAAGCGGGCAGGCCGAGCGAGACCAGCCACGCGACGAGCGCCGACCACAGGCCGGGGACGACGGTGCGCAGCCAGGAGGTGAAGTGGTCGCCGAGTTGCGTGGTCGGTTGCGTGGTCGGTTGCGTCATGGCTGGTTTCTCCGGCTCGGTGGCGGGGGTGGTCGGGGGTTCGGACGGCTCGGTTGTGGTCGGCTCGGTGGTGGTCGGTGCGGTGACTGCAGTGCTCGGCGCGGTAACAGTTGCGTCCGGGAGATCCGGTTCGGTGGCGACGTCGCGCGGGGGGACGACCGACGCAGTCGCACCGTTGCCGCCCGCGCCCGCGGTGCCCGTCGCATGAGTCGGGCTCGGCGCCGGGGACGCGGCTTTCGCACCGGTGGACGCACCGGCTGATTTCTCCGCCTCGAACACCACCGAATCAGTCGGATGCGCGGCCGGCGGCGGTGCGTCGATCACGGTCGTCTTCTTCGGGGTCTCCGCGGGAGGTGTGACAGGATTCGCTCCCGGCCGGAAGAGCGGCTCGAAGGTGTCCGGCGGATGAGTCACCTTGCCGTTCGCGTCGAGCACGCCCAGCACGGCGTAGCGGTATTCGACCCCGTGCGGCGGCACCGGACGCGGGCCGTCGTCGTCGCGGGGCCATTCGACGTCCCCGGTCACCGTGCGGGCCGGGATCTGCCAGTAGTCGCCGCGCCGGTACGTGCCCGGCTGCCCGGCCGCGACCTCCGCCGACGACCTCGGCGGGGCCTCGAACCGGACCTGGACGCCGTCCTCCAGGTCGATCCAGGTGTTCTCGACCAGCGGCACCGCGCCGTCCTCGCTGTCGTCCGGGGCGAGGTGGTCCCAGCGGCGCAGGAACGGGTGCAGGTCCGGGTCGGAACCGGGACCGCAGCGTTCGTCGAGTTCGTCGTCGAGGGTGACCAGCCGGTCCGCCGGGTCGACCGCGATGACCTTCCGCAGCGCGGGCGCGGATTCGGGGCGGTCGTCAGCGGGGATGTCGTCCGCGACGCGGGTGGCGGCCGCGTCGTCGAGCAGCTCGACCCAGTCGCCGACGTCCAGGTCCAGTTTGCTGTCCCGGCCCAGCGTGCCGAGCGTGACCGTCGCACCGGACACCGAGACGATCGGGAACACCACCGACGCGTTCTCCCGCGACCATTTGAACGTCGCGCCGTGCAGTGTCCGGCGGAAACCCTTGGTGGGCACGGAATCCGTCCACCCGCGACCGCCGGTGTGCACCTCGACGCGGTACAGCTGGTTCTCCTGGCCGCGGAACCGCGCTTCCGGCGGCAGATGGCAGGCATCGGTGTCGCCCGGGTGTTTCGCTTGCGCGGCAAGCAGACCGGGTTCCGGGTTCAGCGATTTCCGGAAGGTCTCGAAATCGTCGACGGTCTGTCCCGCGCACCAGGCCACCTGCCAGACGACCTTGGCCCGCGCAGCGGTGTCCGGGCCGGGGTCGCCGAGCGCGATCTCGCGGATCGCCGGGTCCTGCAACGCGGTGATCAGCCGTTCCCACACCCGCAGGTACACCACGAACGGCCCGGTCTCGGGGAGTTCGTCGTTCTCCTGGTCGAGGTAGCCCTCGGGCTGGGCCCAGTAGCTCGTGGCCTGGTCGTTCTCGACCAGCAGCCCGTCGACGTACAGCCGGCCCGCCGAAATGTCCAGGTCGGTGATTTTCGAGTTCTCCTGGTGCGGGTCGATCCGGAATCCGTGCGCCCCGGCGGGCGCGGCGGACTGGCCGAGCAGGTCGGCCACCGTGGTCCGCAGCTGGTACAGCAGGATCGCGGCCTGCTCGTTCGCGTCCGCGTCGAGCTGGACCCGGCCCTGCTGCGCCAGCACCGCGGAGAAGTGCTTCAGCGAGTCGAAGGTGCGGCGCGAGAAGTCGGCTTGCATGGCGGTCTCCTAAGTGGCGAACAGGATGCCGGCGTCCGTGCCGGCCGGGGTGTACTCGGCGAGCCGCAGCCGGAGACTGTCCTCGCGTTGCGGGTGGAACAGGTCGTGGAAGGCCCCCATTTCCGAACCGTCCTCCGCGCCGCGGCTGATTTCTTCCGGCCCGGACCGCGCGAGCTGCGCGTAACCCGGAGTGCCGTAGCGGACGGACGTGAACTGAGGGACGACGCGGACCGGATCGCCGGAATGCTCCGGCTCGCAATGGAATCGGGGCGGAGTGCGCGAACTCTCCGGCAGCCAGCAGAACCGCACGCAGCCGTCTTGGCGACGGGCTATCCGCACTCGACCGTCCATAATGGAGTTCTCGAGCAATCCGGCGGCATGCGCGAAGACGGAGCCGAACACCGTGCACCGGCGGAAGTCGACCACCGCGTGCGCACAGCCGTCGTCCGGGCCGCACAGCGCGGCGAGGCCGGGTCCGGCGGCGTCGAGAATGCTGTCGGTGAGCCGGATCTGGTTGGGTTCGCGGTGCACTTCGTCGGCGGTGACGAGGATCGTGCCGAGGATGCTGCGTTCCACACACAGGCACGCTGGCGTGTCAGTGAGTTCGACGCTCGCCTCTTCCTCGTGTTCCGGACAGCACTGCGCGTCGAGCGACCATCCTGGTACCAAAGTGCAGTGCCGCAAGGCGAACTGCCCGACCGGGCCGTGCACCTGGACGCTGCGCCCAGTGATCAGCAGACCGTCGAAGACGACCTTGGGCAGCGGATCGTCTTTCGCGCCGCGGTCGGTGCCGATGATCCGCAGCGCGTCCGGACGGTTGCTGTTCCAGTCGAGCAGGCGCAGCACCGGACGCTTTCCGTTCGCCGCCCGCAGCGTCAGGCAATCGCCGCGGTCGACGACCAGCTTGATTTGCTCCTGGTACGCCCCGCTGTCGGTGAATTCGATGACCGCCTTGCGCGCCGTCTTGTCGGTTTCCTTGTCCCGCTGCCACTCCTCGACGGCTTCCATGACGAGTTCGTGGTGCCCGGGACCGACGCGATAGACGTGCTTCGCCGTTTCCGGCGCTCGCGGATATTCACCGGCGCCGATGTCGGCGGAGAACCCGTAGTGGTAGTCGACCCACACCCCGGATTCCGGCGCCTGCCGGGCGGGGAAGGCGATCCGGCCGAGCACCGGGTCGAGCGCGACCTTCCCGTGCGCGGGCCGGTAACGCCAGCCGGAGAGATCCGCCGGAATGATGTCGTCCAGCGGGATCGGGTTCCCGTCGCTGAGGTAGACGCACAGGCTCTTCTCGGGTCCATAGTAGACCGCCGGTCGCTCGGCAAACGCCTGCCGCCGAATGAAAACCGGAACGTTCGTCTCGTCGGCGATGTGGGTCGGCGACGGCTCCCGGACCGGAGAGACGATCAGCGGAGTGTCGTTGCCGAGAATGCTGAACGTGAACCGGGTCCGCGCCCGGTCCTCGCAATACGCGGGCCCGCGCGTGATCGAATACGGCTTCAGCCGCCACACGTACAGGCCGATCTCCGGGATGCCGTACCGGCCGGTCCCCCGGTGCGAGGTGATCCGGCGGACGTCGATGGAATGCGCGAGCTCATCGAACGGCCCGTCGAGCCGGTCGAGCGCGTCGGCTCCGTGAAGGTCGGTCAGCTGTCCCCTGGTCAGCCGTCGCCTATCCGCACGCGGGTCTCGGCCGTGCAGCCGGATCGCTTGCGAAACCGCCAGCAGCTGCCGGAATTCGACCGCCCGCGCTGGCCATTCCGCGACGTCCGCGGCGAGTTGTTCCAGCAACGCCAAGGTGCCTTTGCGCCGCCGATTGCCCACGGTGTGCGCGACATCGCGACGAGGTGCGAGAGCGGACAACAACCGCCGGGCCGCCGCCGATCCCGTCGCGAGCGTCTCGTCGGCGCCCGGCAGGATCTGGTACCCGACGAGATCACCGAGGTACGGCGCGACCCAGTCCTGACAGGTCTCGATGAACCAGTCCGCGTACTGCGCGTCCAGGTCGGTGCCGATCAGGTCGGCCTGCTCGGTGATCACGCCGAGCAACGCCTTGAGCGGCCCCGCGTTTTCCTCGTCGCGCCGCCGGTAGACCGACGGCATCAGGTCGTAAAGCCGGTCCGGATTGCGAGTCATGGGATCCTCACCAACATCAGCGCTTCCGGCACTCCCGCCGGGAGCACGGCGAGCCGCGCGGGCCGGATTCCGCGGTACACAGTCAACTTCTGCCCCCACTCAAGCTCCGTCGACTCCAGCCCCGGGTTCAACCGGACCAGCTCGTCCACTGTCAGCCCGTGCCGGAGCGCGATCGTCGTCAAGGTGTCCTTGCCGAACGAGTCCACGTAGCCCACCTCGTCGAAAACCTCCTCGAACCGCGCCCCGGACGCCCCGACGCACGGCTTCGCCTCGGTGAGCCGGTCCGCGACCGTGGCCAGCTCGACCGGCGTGACGTCGCCGGCGATGCCGTCGAAAACAGTGATCGCGGCGTAGTCGACGCCCGGCACTGCCTGGATCGCGGCGAACGCCTCGCTGAGGAACGCGGGTTCGCCGAGTTCCCGGCGAGCAAAGGAAAACTTGTCCAGCAACGCGGTGCGCACCGCGGGTTCCACCAGCTCCCACGAGTAGTCCGGCAGCACCTTGACCCCGGCGCGCAGCACGAGCAGCACCCGTTCCCGCACCGCGACCCGCACCTCGACCCCGCGATCGCCGAAGCCGGCCAGCGCCGCTTCCAGCGCGACCACCGGGCCGGAGGACGAGTCGATCCGCGCGTCCCCGGTCGCCGCGACCGTCACGTGCACGACCCGCCGTCCGCCGTCAGACAGCTTGACTGCCTTGGCTTTCCCGATCCCGGCCCGCGCACGCGTGAAGTCCTCGTAGTCGCGGATCGACACCAGCCGGTCGAGCGCGAGCATCCGCAGCGGGATCGACGCCCGGGCGTCCGCCGGTCCGTCGCCGTCCGCTCCCCCGCCGGACGCCAGCGGGTTGGTCACCGCGCGCACGCCCGGCGGCCGGCCAGTGGCCTGGCTGATCTGCCCGGCCGCGACATTCCCGTCATGGCCCGCGCCGATCCGGTAAACCGCCGTCACGTTCTCCACGCCTGCGGGAATGCGCGCGCCGTGGACACCGTCGCCGAATCGAAGCGAGCGGGTGCCACCCGCGCCGACGGAGACCTCGTAGTCGTGGCCTGTCGGCCCGGACCACACCAGCCCGTCGGTTTCGTGCCAGCGGACACCGGCCACGCGAGCGGTGAGCGTGCTCTCCGCGCCGGAAACGTTGGCGGACGGCCGGAACGTGAGCGGATTGTCCGCATTGGCCTGGCGCAGCTGGAAAACCTGATTCGCGACGCCCGGATCGCCGCTGCCGAGCACCTCGGTGCGGGTCTCGCCCTGGTCCGCCTCCACGACGTTGCCGTAGAGGGTCACGGTGTCCCGGCGGTACCGGTAGGACAACTCCGTGGCCAGCGACAGGAACGTGCGGACCCGGCTGCCGTTGCGCGTCGGCTCTACCCGCTGCCGGATCCCGGCGACCATCGTCACCTCGGCGGCCTGGATCCCGCTGGTGTGCGGCACGTCGGTGCGTTCGCCGGACACCACCAGCCACCGGCCCGGCCGCAGCCCGTCGTAGACCCGCGACAGTTCGATCTCGGCGCCTTCGACGTCCTTGGTGATCGGGTCGCCTACCGCGGTGAGCGGTTCGCCGCGCGCCCAGACGACCGTGCCCGCCCCCGGAACCGGCGAAACGACCTGGTTCACCGTGATCTTGGTGACCTGCTTCTTCCCGACCGGGTCGGTCGTTCCCGGAACGGTGACGTCGACGCTGGCCAGCTCCACCAACGTCACCTGCGCGGCGGACCGCTTGCCGTCCGGCGATTCGAACACGACCCAGCTGCCGCCGGCGATGCCGTCGTACACCGCGTCCAGCCACACCTTCGTGGTGCCCGCCGGGTCCGCCTCCGCACCGGCCGGGCGCGCGATCGCGACCGCCCTGGTCCGCAGCACCTGGAGGCCGGACAACGCCGGCGGCGGCGCGATCTGCTCGTTCGCCCACGCGTGGTGCAGGTTCGGCCCCAGCCGGGGGTCGGCTTCGATGAGCAGCTTCGGGTGCACGTCGGAACCAGCGTGGAACAACTGGTCCACTGTGGACGGAAGGTCGACCGCCTTGCGCGGCGGCCGGGACGGCTCGCGCCGCAGCCACGGCAGCACCGGGGTGAGCCCGATCAGCGCCGCCGCCCGGTCGCAGTCGGTGCCATAGCCGCATCCGCAACCGCAGCCGTCGCCGCTGCCTTCGAAGCGGTACCCCGGCGACGAGCAGAACAGTTCCTTGGCGAAGTTGTTCAGGTAGCGCAGCTCCGGATCGCTTTCGCGCATCGCCGCGGTACAGAGCTTCAGCAGCACGTCCGTCGCGTCCGAAACCGGCCCGACGGAATCGCGGAACCAGTCCTGGACCGCGCAGCTCGCGTGCGCCCTGGCGAGCGCGGCCTGCTCCGCCAGTTCGGTGCTCACCTGGTGGGCCGTGCGAGCGAGGACATAGGTCACCGTGGCCGAGGTACCAAGGCCGCGCAGATAGGTCTCGGTGTTGTTCAACACGGTTACCGTGCAGTCGATCCAGTCCGACGGCGCGGGCTTTCGCTCCACCGCGGTGCCGATCACCTTGCGGAGGTGGGCGATAGCCCGGTTCAGGTCGTCGAGGCCTGAGATGACCAGCTTCGCGGTCGTCCGGTTGGCTTGGAAGTCCGTCGCCGCTTCGGCGACCACGCGGATCACCGGCGGGAACTTGCCGAACAACAGCAGCAACCGGTCCCCCGGCTTGAGCGCCGCAGTGGTGCCTTGGATCCCGATCTGTTCGATGGCCGGGGCGGTGTCGGCGGTGACGTCCACCGGGTCGGCAGTGGCGACCTGGAGCGCGTTCCACTCCTCGCGCGCCTGGAGGTCCGCCGTGGTCTCGAAGGTCTGCGGCAGCTGGTTCTGCGCGGGCACGCTCTTCGCGGCGGTGCCCGCCGGAATCACCGTCCGCGCGCCGGGATCCAGCGTGTACGCGAGAAAGGTGGTCGCCGCCAGCGCGGGCCGCGGCGTGTAGCCGACGAGAGTGCCGAGGTGGTTGAGCGATTCGGGTTCGGTGGCGGTCCGCAGGTAGCCCTCGTTGGCGATCCGCTCCTGGTAGAAGGTCAGCACGTCGCCGACGACGGCCCAGCAGTCCAGCAGCGCGATCGCCGGGTCGTCCGGGTCGCGCGTGGTGAGCGGGGCCAGCGCCGCCCGGCTCGCCAGCCTGGCCAGCATCGACTGGCGGAACCGCGCGTAGGTGCCGATCCGCCGGGACAGCGCGGGCAGGCCGGGGCGCTGGTAGGTCGTCGCCGGAGTTGTCAGGCTGGTTCGCGCGCAGCAGTTCATCGTCCGCCTGCCAGGTCGAGGGTGAGCTGCCCGTTCTCGGGCCGGCTCGGGTCGTCGTCCAGTTGCGCCACCTCGAGCGGCCCGATCGGGAGGACGCCGGTGGCGAGTGCGGTGCCGGGCGGGCCGAACAGCCGCTCCAGCCGGGTCACCTCGGCGTGCCGGACTCCGGGTACGGCGGCCACGGTCGCGACGATCTGGCCGACCCGGATCGGGGTGCCGAAGGTGAGGCGATCCGGCTGGAAGAACGCGCCGAGCGCCCGCCGCAGGGCCGACCGCACGTGTCCGGCGATGTGGTCCGGCAGCACCTCGACGTGCACCGTGAGGTCGAGCGGCACGAGGGTCGCGGTGAAAACCGAAAGGTCGTGGCCGATCCGGCGGTAGCGGTACAGCCCGGCGCGGATTTCGTCGAGCAGCCAGGTCGGCGCGACCTCCGTGCCGAGCGGGTCGATCGCGACCTGCGCCTCGTACCAGCTGCCCGTCCACCGCAGGTCGCCCGCGGCGCGCTGCACACTCGGAGAGGCACCGGCCAGCGTCGCGTAGTCGTCCGCCGTGATGGCGCGCAGCAGCCGACGGCGGACCTCCTGCGGAGCACGCAGCCGGACCTCGGACACCGGCTCGGGATCCACTCCACCCTTGGCAGGCAACGGATTCCGCACGCTTCGGATGCCGGGCACGTCGGTGCGGTCGAAGACGATGCTGCTGATGGCCTCGCGGCCGACGTTCCCCGCCAGACCGGTCCCTACGCGCAGCGACGCAGTCAGCTCGCCGCTCAAGGGGAACTTCGCGCCGTTGCGTCCATCGCCGAATCGCAGCACGGTCGCGCCGGTATCAGTGAGCTCGCCGACGAAGTGCCGGTCGACTGGCCCGCTCTCGAGCAGATCCCGCTGGGGCAGCCAAACATCATGGTTTCGGTCAGTGACGGTCACCGCGGGCAGCGCCGCGCGCGGATCCGGTTGCGTGGCAAGACTTGCCGGACCGCGAAACGCCTCACGGTGCTCGTCGAGCTTCGCGCCCTCGTCCGCGCCCCAGCTCTGACCGATCTCCCAGCCCTCGTTCTTCGCCGTGAGCACGTATCCCGCGCGAGCCTGCCGGATGAGGTCTTTCACTCGCTCCAGCTTGGTTTCCAGCAGGTCGTCGAAACACGCCAGCAGGTACCGCAGCGCGCGTCGCGGATGCTCGCGAAGGTGCAGCTTCTTGACGAGCTTGGCCCCGAACAGCACGGTGACGAACTTGATGTCCTCTTCGGACAGTTCGCTCCGCCACAGCTTGATCAGCCTCGCACGAATCCGGCCGGGCAGCCCCACCAGCCAGCGCGCCTGCGCGGCCGCGATGTCGGCGGGATCCGGGAACGGCACGCTTTGCGTGACCGGCTGATGTCGCAACTGCGGCTGAACGACCACTGGCAACGGCGGGTAAGCAGGTTCGGGTTCGGTCTCACCGCCGCAACCGCAGCCACAGTCGCGCGGACACTGCGGCTCGTCCGGTGCGGGGTCGGGAACGGGGTGGCACTCCGGGTCGACTCGCCAGCCGTGCTCGACCAGCACCACGTTGCCGCGAGCGACCCCGACCTCAAGGTCAAGGCAATCCGGGCCGCCGCGAGAGTTGACGCACAGCGGGAAAGTGAGCGCGTCTTCGCGTCCCCAGGTCACTTCCAGCAGCTTTTGCCGGTACAACTCGTCTTCGGTCTCGCTCACCGACGTCAGCCGGACAGCCTGCCGGTGCGTGTGGTCAGCGTCGGCCGGAAGACCGGACGGCACGCCGATCAGTTCCTCGAAGAGCACCACGTCCCCTGCTTCGAGGCCCAGCGCCCGGTCACTGTCCACCAGGGTCGCCGAGGTCGCCCCGGTGGGCAGGCAGCAGTCGTGGTCGCCCCACGTCCACAGGCTGATCCGGTTGCGCGCGGGGAGCAGCCGAACTTCCTCGTCGTGGACCGGTTCGAAGATCTCCGGCGCACCGCGAAGATCGCTTTCCTTCAGGGAGACGCCGGGCAGCGTGCTGAACCGGAAAGTCCCCTTCGGGAGCGGGACCTCCTCGTCCGCTTCGATGCACACCCAAGCCCGCGCGGAACATCCGTCGTGCATCGGGTAGTCGACCAGCCGGGCGTGCCGCCGCACGGAAACCCGCAGCCGCGCGGTGTCCAGATACGCCTCGGTCGCCACGGCGTCTTGCTGGTAGCTCAGCCGGTCGCCCTCGTAGGCGAGCAGTTCGGTGAGCATGATGCCGATGTCCGGGACGTGCCGTTCGGTCCAGGACGGCATCGTCAGCTTCAACCGGTCCAGCAGCAATTGCCGGAAACTGGCGTAATCCTTGCTGAGGTAATCGATCTCGGCCGTCGCTTCCGCCGGTGGCGCGCTTTCCGCGACCGGCGTGCAGTCGACGTCGCCGCAGCTGCCGAACGTGAAGTCCACCTGGGAGTACCGCGGATCGAAGCCCGGATACGGCCTCGTTCCCGGTTTGCCGATCGGTCCGCATTCCACAATGGACAATCGATAGGTCGACAGATCGCCGGCCCGGTCGACCGTCAGCCGTACCGCGTCGGCGAGGTCAGGATCGTCGCTCGCCCACAGTTCGACCGCGACGACCGCGAGCCCGGTCACGCGCCGTCCGCCGTCGATCCGGAAGTTAGCCGGCACCAGCTCTTCCGGTGCCTTGCCGAAGAACCCCACCGTGAGCGAACGACCGTCGTCGCTCACGCCCACCGAGTCGATCCCGTTGCCGCCCGCGACGCGCACGTCCGCCCGGCGGCGTTCGTCCGCACAGCCGATCATGCCGCCCTCCCGGTGATGACGTCCTCGCGCCGTTCGCCGGTCGCGAGGAGGATGTACCCGATCTCGATCCGCAAAGTGCTCTCCTCCGCGGTGACCTCCAGGTGCTGCACGGTGATCAGGTCACCCAGCCAGCGGTGCAACGCGCCTTCCGCCGACGCCTGCACCGCCGCCGCCAGCTCCGGGCTGTTCGGCTCGAACACGAGATCCAGCAGTCCGCAGCCGAAGTCCGGGCGCATCACGCGCTCCCCCGGAGTGGTGAAGAGCAGCTGCTCGATCAGGTCGAGCACGTGATTCGCGTAGCCGGTCTCCGCGACCCGGCCGCGCTGGTCGAAGTGGAACGGGAAGTCAATGTCCACAGTGGTCACCTCCCCGTGACGGACTGTTGCATGACAAGCACAATCGGCGGACCGGGCGAAAGAGAGCCGAGGCACGTGCCGCCGCCCTGTCCGGCCGGAGGAAGTTGCGTGAGCATCGGCGTTCCACCCGCCAGCAGGGACGAAATGTTCGTCCACTGCACCGTCGCGCACGGCGGAGTCAGCGTGCAGCCGGCGACGATCAGCTGGTCTTTCGTGGTGAGCACCGGCATACCGTTCACCAGCGCCGCGGGCGGCCCGGCCGGGATCGCGGTCACCGCGCCGCCGTGCGGGCAGGTCATCGTCATTCCGCTGTGGAGCAGGAAACCCGGCATGCCGCCACCCCCTAGTTCGGAACGACGAAAGTGCCGTTGTTGACGATGACCGAGGTGCCGGCGAGCCGGATCGAGGCGAGACCGGGACCGCAGGACAGCTCGATCCCGGTCTCGTTGAGCTTGATGTACGGCCCGGACGGCCCCAGGATCTGCAGCTGGATGCCGCCGGTCGGACCGGGTTGCTGGGTGATCAGCAGGTAGTTCTGCGGCGGAACGCCCAACGGGGTCAGCGGCGTCCCGATGACGACCTGCGGCACCCCGGGAAGGATGCTGGACGCGATCGGCGGTCCTTCCTCGGCCACGTCGCGCCGGAACCCGGTCCAGATCGCGCGGCCGATGTCTCCGCTCTGGAACTCGACCCACACCCCGGAACCGACCAGCGGCACCACGTTCATGCCCGGCGTCGCGGTGCTCGCCCGTGCCCAGATGGCGTTGTCGCCCAGCACTTCGCGGACCCGCACCAGCAGCCGGTCGAGCCGCAGCGGGTCCACATTGGACACCACCACGCCCTCGTAGGTGCCGTCGAACCGCGTTTCCTCGGTCATGCGCTCACCTGCTGGGAGAAGGGGACGAAACCGTCCCTGGTCAGTCCGAAACTCTGCTTGTACTCGCCGCGTTTGATCTCGTGGGTGACCCGGTTGACGTAGTAGAGGCCGTCGTACGCGAGCCCCGCGCCGCGCACCCCGACCAGCGCGCGTGCCTTGAGCACGTGGCCGTACCGGAGCACGTCGAGCTTTCCCTGCCCGGTCACCGCGTCGGCCGCCTTCGCGGTTTTGCTGAGGCCGCGCAACAAGATGTCCGTCGTGGACCGGCCGTCCAGGTCCGGCAACGGCCGCTCCTGCAGGGCGACCGCGGGACGAGCGGCCAGCGGCGGGCGCAGCAACGCGAGGTCCGGCACCGGAATGGAAAACCCGATCTTGGTGTGCGGCTCGGTGATCCGGATCGTGTACTGCTTGCCGGACATTCCGTCGAAACTGAACGACAGGGATTCCACATTGGTCGCGGTCCCGGAATCGACGGTGAGCGCGGGCTGCACGACCCCGGCCCGGATTTCCGGGCCCCAGTACCCGATGCTCGCACCCGGCATCGGCCCCGGGGTCAGGTAGAACGCGTACCCCGCCTGCCGCGCCAGTTCCCGGAGATAGCCGAGGTCGGTGTCGGACTGGCCGTCGATTCTCGACAGCGGCGGCTCCGGTTCCCACAGCCGTGCCGGTACCGGCGCGGGCACGATTCCGTACATCGCGTACTTCGCGAGGATCTTCAGCACCCGCACGTGCAGCGGCATCTCGAGAAAGATCTCTTCCTCGTACCGCAGGTCCATCAGCGCGGTGAGGTCCTCGCCGGTCAGGGTGAGCCGCGACTCGCCGGGCCCCGCGCCCGGGCTCATCTCGTGCCGGGTGATCACGCCGTCCATCAGCACGTCTACTGAACCGCCGACGATCGCCGACAGCACGACCCGCGCGGGCGGATCAAGCAGCCCGGACGGCAGCAACGTCCGGGTGAGCACCGATTTCCGGCTCACCGCGAAGGTCAACTGGAACCCGCTGCGCTCGCCCGCGGACGAGGTGACCTGCACGGACTGCAACGCGTCGATCAGCTCGTGCGGCACCGGCGCGGCGAGGACGCGGCCGATCATCAGCTGCAGCTGAAAGCTCTTACCCACCGGTCCCTCCCGCCGGAATCCCGGGCGGCAGCGTGATCCGCAGCCGGCGGCCCGGCTCCGCGGTCAGCGCGTCCGGATCCATCGCCCGGTTCGCGTCGGCGATCCGCCAGTACTGCTCGGCGTCGCCGAACACCTCGCCGGCGATGCGATCGAGCCGGTCGCGGGGTTTGACCACGCGCTCGCCGATCTGCGCGAGCTGCTCGGGCTGGGGCAGCAACCGCCGCTGGACGAAGCGGACCGAACGACCGTCCGGAAGGTCGCGGACCGCGGTGGGCAGACTGTAGTAACGACTGGTCGCGGAGAACATCAAGCACCTCCTAGACGGTCGGCACGCCGACGTCGGTCACCGGGTTGTCGACCCCGTCGGCGAAATGTTCTTTCTGCTGGAGATACGTCAGGTACAGCGTTCCGCCCTTGGCGCGCGCTCCCGGATCGCCGGGACGCGGGTAGCCGAGATCGTCCACAGTGAGCACCCGGACGGTGATGCTGACCTTGGCCCGGATCGGATTCAGCGCGGCGTCGAAGGCTTCCTCGGCGACGCTGAAGTCGGTGATCCGCACCGGAAGCACGCGTTTAGGCCCGAGAACCAGGACGGTCAGAGGTGCCTCGACCGGCACGATTTCCAGCTGCCCTTGGCCGGCTAGCTGGTCTTCGTTCTGCAGCTGGGCGTAGGTCGGCGAAAGGCTCTTCTCTAGCGCGCACAGGACCGGGAACAATCCGTCGGGAAACTTCTCGGGCGCCGCGGTGGCGTCGAACTCAGCGTCGAACCGGTACGTCTCGTGCGAAGGCCCCTTGAGCCGCAACGCTTCCAGCCGGTCGCCCGGCTCCCCGCCGAGGCCCTGCACCTGCAGGGTCCGGGTGAGCGTGTCCGGGTTGTACTGGAACGGAATCGTCTTCGACACCCGCCCGCTGTTCGGATCCACCAGCACGAACCCGCCCCGGACGGGATTCAGGCTCTGCGGAAAGGTGGTCATCGTCGTAGTCCTCCCCAGCGAACGGCGGAACGCCTTGCCCCAAAGCGTGCCGGGAGCGCGTCACCGAGCCGTCACCGATCAGCCGGCGACCTCGCGGATGCCGCGGTGAATCGAGCGCGCGATCGCCTCCGCGAGCGTGCCTTCCGCCAGCTGAGCCACCACGACCCGCCGCTGTGCTTCCCGCCAGCCCCGGCGCGGCGCGGCAGCCACCATCTGACGCGCCAACTCAGCTTGCACGGCATCGCGAAGCAGACCAGGATCCTCGACCACCCCAGTCAGCACCAGCCGGTCGATCCGGACCTCGATCACCGCCGGAAATCCCGTTCCGGCACGGGAAGTTCAAGCTTCCGGAACTCAGTGCGCGCGGCAGCCAGCACAGTCTCCATCGTGATCGGCGACCCGGCCGCCGCCGCGAGGAAGGCCGCGTTGAGCGCGATGTTGCGGATCATCGCGCCGCTCGTCTGCAGCTGCGCCAACCGGCCGAAGTCGAGGCCCTCGCACGGGGCCCGCGTCGGAAACGCCTTCTGCCACATAATCTTCCGCTCAGCAGGCCCGGGAAAGACGAACTCGACCACAAACCTCAGCCGACGCAGGAAAGCGGTATCCAGCGTCGAACGCATGTTGGTCGCGAGGATCGCCAGGCCACGGTGCGCTTCCATCCGCTGCAGCAGATAGTCGACCTCGATCGTGGCGTACCGGTCGTGCGCGTCGCGGACCTCGCCGCGTTTGCCGAACAGCGATTCCGCCTCGTCGAAGAACAGGATCGCGCCCTCGGCCGCGTCGAAAAGCTTCCGCAGGTTCTTCTCGGTCTCCCCGATGTACTTGCTGACCACTGTGGACAGATCGATCCGGTAAAGGTCCAGCGCCAGCCGGTTCGCGAGCACCTCGGCCGCCATCGTCTTGCCCGTTCCGCTCGGCCCGGTGAACAGCACACTCAATCCCAGGCCGCGCTCACCAAATCCCCACGTCTCGTGCACCCTCGTGCGCTGCCCCACCTGGTCCGCGATCTCGCCGAGCAACCGGCGGGGCTGCTCGGGCAGCACGAGATCGTCCCAGCCCGCCGTCGATTCGAGTCGCTGCGCGCGTCCGTCCAGCCGCGGCCGGGTGCGAACACGGCATTCCTGCCACACTTTCTCCGGATCGGCCCCGGCGACCGCGGCCACCGCCGCGATGCCCGGCAGGTCGAGCGCGAACTGCGCGGCCAGCGCGTCGATCACCGGCTGCTCGCTCCCGAGCGCATCCCGCCACGCCAGCGCCCGTTCCGCCGGCGTCGGCGGGCTGACCTCGATCGACCGGAGTCCCGGCGCGCCTTCCCGCACGGCCAGCACCGCCGGCCCGGTGATCCGGTCGAGAAACCGGGAACCGTCCGCGTCGTCGGCTTCGAGGTACAACGCCAGCGGCAGCAAGGCGGCCTCGCGCTGCCAGCTGCGAGCCAGCAGGTCCAGCTCCACCGGCTGTGCGGGCAACGCGGCCGCTTCAAGTCGGTACGCCGCCAGTCCGGAGATCTCCGCCGCGTGCGCGGTGACCTGTCGTTTGGCGGCCTCGTCGGCACCGGTGAGCTGAACCGGACCGGCGAGCGCCCACTGGCTGGCGACTTCCTCGGCAATCCTCTGCTGCGAAGCCGACAGCTCGGTGAGAGCCAGCGGCGTGACCAGCGGACTCAGCCGGTCGTCGAGACTGTTGAGCCCTTTCAGATAGTTGACCGCGCGCTCAGCGGCCCGCAGCGGCGCGGACACCACGCCCTGCCCGGACACACCCTCGATGAGCTGCCAATACCGCAGACCGCCTTGCGGCGACACGGCTTCCCACGCCGGATCGGGCAGCACGCGAAGAGCCAGCCCGAACGTCGGATACGCCATGTGCGGATTGCCGTGCGCCTCGGCGCACAGCCCGGCGATCGACGGATCCAGCTCGACCGCCGCGCACAGCAGCAAGGTGTCCCGTTCGAACCGGGACAACCCGAGTCGCGCCGCCAGTACCGTCAGCGCGGGCGGCGGGTCGATCGCCTCGGCTTCCTCGACGGCGGCGGTCGAGACCTCTTCGCCGGGGTGTCGCAGCACCTCCCGCACCCACTCCAGCGACGCGGCGAGGAAGCGTCCGTTCGCCGCCTCCCAGGTCATGAGATCGTCACCGTCTGGGTGGCGTCGAACACCGGCTTCGGCCCGGTGCGGTCGACCAGCAGGCTGTCCACGCCGCCGATCCGCAGCCGCGCGAGATGGGTGCCCACCGGCGCGTCCGGGACGTCGAAGGTCAGGTCCGCGCCGGTCACCGGGTCCTCCGGCTGGGCCGCGACCGCACGCCGCTCCAGCACCGATCGCGACCCGAGGACCAGCAGCACCGGTTGCCCGGTCCGCACCGGAGGACGGCAGACGAGCTCGACCACCGCGGCGGTCCCGTCACGCTGCACAGTCATCGGCATCGCGCTGGTGATCTCCGGCGCGACCGCGAGCGAGACCTCGTTCGTCGCCGTCGTCCCGGACACCACCGCCACCGACCACAGACCGGCCGGAAACGCCTGCGGCGGCCCCGTCAGCTCGAACCGGACCTCGGCCGCACTGCCCGGCACGACCGGAATCGAGACCGGCCCGTCCAGCAGCGGATGCGACAACCGGGCCTCGTTCGCCTGGTCGAGATTCGCGCCCCGCAGAACGACGCGCCCGCCGAGCTTGACCGACGCCTGCTCGTGCTCGAGACCGTCGGGACCGACCGCGACCGGCACCGCGGCGGTGAGCTGCGGGTACGGCGATTCGACGCTGGCAGCCGCTTCCGGCCCCCGGTCCAGCGCGCCCCGGCGCAGCACCGGCACCGCTGTCCGCGGCGGGCGGCGGCTGTCGATGAGCACCGGCCCGGCTTCGAACGCGACCGTGAGCCGGTAGCTGGTCTGGAACGCCGACCAGAGCGAGTAGATGTCCTTCTCCGCGAAGGACTGCCAGGTGAGCCGGACCAGTTCGGACTGTTCCGAGACGTCGCTGGGCGACTGCACCTGCCTCAGCCGCGCGCGACTGAGGTGCGGATGTTCGTGCAGCGTGCGCAACGCACCGCCGAGCATCCGGTGCGCGATGGTGTCCGCGCCGCCCGGGACGTACGCGGTGAGCAGGTAGTGCAGGACGAGCGGCAGCTGCGGATCGCCGTGCTCTCCGGACCGCAGCCCTACGGGATCCTCGTTGCGCAGCGCCTCGTCGATGCCGATTTGGTAGAGGAACAGGTTCAGCTGCGGATCGCCGCTCGGCCCCGGCGTCTCGTGCGGCGGCCGCGCTTCGACCTTCGCGCCGCTCTCGACCTCACGCGCGCCTTCGAGGACCAGCTGGACCAGCGCCTCGGTCACGGCCTCGATCGCGTTGGCGTCACTCATCCCCGCTCCCGGAGGTAGTCGTCGAGGCTCAGCAACGGTTTCCGTTCCTTCGGCGGTTTCGGCGCCGCCGCCGGAGCCGGACGGGCAACGACCTCGACCCGGCCGATGCTGATGTGCACGTCCGGTTCGACCGGTGCCTTCTGCCGCCGGATCGCCAAAGGCTGCCGCAGTTGTTGCTGAGGCTGCGGTCCCGGTTCCGGACGGGGACGCGCGACTGGATGCGCACGGACCGGGTCGACCGCCGGCACCGGCGCGGCCCGTTCTGGTTCTGGAGGCACCGGGACGACTTCTCGCTCCGCCGCGGCGACTGGTTGCAGTACCGTCTCTCGCTGCAGGTTTTCCGTACGCACTTCGTGCTCCCGCAACGATTCAGTGACCCGCTCCGAGCTCGATACAGTCGCGTGCTCGGTGTGCGTCCGTGACTCGACAACGCTTTCTCGAACCACAGTGCCCGGCTCTCCCGGCTCGGAAACTTCGCGGACGCGCTCGACCACCGGAGGGGACTGCACCGAAGTTTCCCGGACTCGCTCGACTGATTCCGGCCCCAGCACCCGGGTTTCGCGACCGCCTTCGACTCGCTCCGTGTGCGACACTTCGGTCTCGCGGACGCGCTCGACCGGACCCGGCAGCGTCGCCAAGGTTTCCTGGATAATCCGCTCCAGACCCGGAACCTCGCGGACCCGTTCGGTTTCCTTCGTGACCACCGGCTTCCGCTCCGATTCGGTGAACGTGCCCATCGGCAACCCGGGCTCCGCCCCGACCGGACTGGCGGGTTCGAACAGCGTCGGCACGAGCGGCCGGATCGGCGGCGCGTCGATCCGGCCCAGCAGCCGGTCCACGAAATCATTCATGCCATCGTCCCCGCGAGTTCCAGATACCGCCGGCGCCGCCCCGGACTCACCGCGAGCACCTCCGCCTCCGACCAGCCGTAGGCGAGCGCCAGCGCGTGCACGTCATACAACAACCGCCGCGCGCAGGCTTCCAGCTCCGTCCACAGATAAACCGCGATGTCGAACGGAGACGCCCACCGGTGGCCGCACACCGCGCAGTCCAGGTCGATCCGGACGTCCGCCTGCGGATCGCCCGCGGCCAACGCGTCCGGGAGCGCGCCGAGCACCGCGTCCGGCAACTCGGATCGCTCCACCTCCTGATCGCCCATCCGCGCGGTCACCACGCACCGTTCGAGCAACGCCCGTCTACTGTGGACTTCCAGCAGATCCCGGCTCGTCACCGCACGGAACTCGACCTCGTACCCGTCGACAGCCACGATCGCGGCAGCGTCCACTTGCGACGGACGCAGATCCCGGCTCGACAGTTCCAGCTCAAGTTCCTCACCGCACGAAGGACAGCTCACCAGACACGGAAACGCGGTCCCGAAGCACCGTTCCCGCAGGGCCAGCAGGAATTCGTCCCGCCGGCCCACCGCGAGATCGCCGACCTCGCCCGGTTCCGCGCCACCGGCGACCGCCAGCGCGAGCGCCCGCCGTACCGCGCCCAGCCCG
Organism: Amycolatopsis sp. NPDC059235; assembly: GCF_042754125.1. Classification (NCBI taxonomy): domain Bacteria; kingdom Bacillati; phylum Actinomycetota; class Actinomycetes; order Pseudonocardiales; family Pseudonocardiaceae; genus Amycolatopsis; species Amycolatopsis sp. NPDC059235. The sequence goes on along the minus strand of NZ_JBHZAG010000057.1, from coordinate 19,521 downwards.
TGCGCCGCCTCCCATACGTCGAGAAGGCTCGCTTCGGTGAACATCACGCCGGGTCTTCGAAGGACGTGTCCTGCGGCTCCGAAACCTCCTCGGCGACCCACCCCTCGTTCTCGACCTTGATGTGCTGCACGGCGACCGCGTTGGCGTTGGAGTCCAAATCGGACACCGGCTGCCATTCCGAGACCCAGCAGTTGAAGACCTGATAGGACAGTACTTTCTGGCCGCCCTCGTCGAACACGTCGACGATGAGGTCGCGGCGGAAGTCCTTGAGCGAGGTCTCCAGCCCCTGCCCGGAGTTGGCGAAACTCCACACCCGGTTCGCCCACTGCGCGAACACCTTGTCCGCGGTGACGCCGCGTTCGAGGGTGATCGCGTCGTATTCGGTGCGGCCGGGCAGTTTCGCGCTGGTCGCCGGATCGCCGCCGGACCGGTGCTTGATCACCTCGGTGCTCCGCTTGAAGCCGGTGATCTTGCTGACCCCGAGCAGATAGTCGCCGCCGCTGAACTTCACCCGGAACCGGAAGTTCTTGTACGGGTCGCGCCGCCTCGTCTTGCTGTCGGACATAACGTCTACCTCCTGCTACACCTGGATCTGGCCGGCGAGCTGCTGGATGTGGATGAGCACGAACTCGGCGGGCTTCAGCGGGGCGAACCCGACCAGGATGTTGACGATGCCGCGGTCGATGTCGTTCTGCGGATTGTTCGTCGCGTCGCATTTCACGAGATAGGCGTCCTTCGGCGTACGGCCCTGGAACGCGCCTTGCCGGAACAGATTGTTCATGAACGCGCCGACGTTGAGCCGGATCGACGACCACAACGGTTCGTCGTTCGGTTCGAACACCACCCACTGCGTGCCGCGGAAAAGGCTTTCCTCGATGAAGAGCGCCAATCGCCGCACGGGCAGGTATTTCCACTGGTTCGCAAGCACGTCCGCGCCGCGTTGGGTGCGCGCGCCCCAGATCACGTTCCCCACCGAAGGCATGCCGCGCAGGCAGTTCACGCCGAGCGGGTTGAGCACGCCGTTCTGCAGGTCGGTGAGCCGGACGGTAAGGCCGCTGACCCCGTTCAGCGTCGCCTCGGTTCCGGCCGGGGCCTTCCAGACGCCCCGCTGGACGTCCGTGCGCGCCCAGGTTCCCGCGATCATTCCGCACGGAGGGAAATTGCGAACGAAGTTCTCCTGCTTGGGATCCGGCTGTTTGACCTGCGGGAAGTACAGCGCCGCATTGCGGGCGAAATCGTTGTTCATCACGAAGCCGTCCGCCTTCACGGCCTTAGCGACGACATCCGGCGCTTGCCACTGCGGGTCCGGGTCCACGATCAGCATCGCCCGGCGGTCCACGCAGAACTTGATCGCGTCGTCCAGCACGCTCTGCGCGCCGCCGATGAGCCCAGGTGCGCCCGGCAGGCAGAGCATGTTGAAGATGTCGGTCTTGAGCAAGGCGTACATGCCGGTTTGCTGCACCTTGTCGCCAAGGTAATCCTCGCGCCGCGGCGTTGGCCCGTTGGCACCCTGGCCCGCTTCGGTGTACCAGATGTCTTTCTGCTTGGTGTCCTGGAACGGATCCTGCCCGTCTTCCAGCCCGGCGGAACTGTGCGCGGTCGGCCGTCGCTCGGCGTTCTCGACCGATCCGATCAACGTCGAGGACGCGATGACGTTCCCCAGTGTGCGCGGGGAATTCTTGTCGATGCTGACGTTGAGGTACTGCTCGGTGACCTTGCTGGTCCGGTCGTGCACAGTCAGGTTGTACAGCTGGTTGAGCTCGTCCTTGACGGTGTTGTAGTCGACCCGCGCCAGCAGCGTTCCGTTGGCCCAGGTTCCTTCTCCGGCCGCGTTCAGCGTCGGCCCCGCCGGCAACACGATCTTCGCCCGCGCGGCCGCGGGCGGTGCCGTGGTGTCCTCGGCAGCAGGCTGGCCCGTGCCGGACGGCGGGGTGGTCGGCTGCGCGGTGCCGAACACCCGCACGATTTCGGCCTCGCTGCCGCCGTTCTGGTAGAACTGCCAGACCGCGTAGCTGAGGTCGCTCGCCGGGTCGAGGCCGCCGAACTGCTGTTCGTAGTCCTCCCAGCTCGTGATGTGCACCGCCACGTTCGTGACGCCGCGCGGTGCGGTGCCGACGAAAGCCGCGACCGAGGTGGGCACCCCGATGATGGTCCGAACCGCGCTCGGCAGTTCGTCGATGTAGACACCCGGAAAAGTGGGCGTGATGGGCATGGCCGTCTCCCTCCGCGGCTTTCTCGGCCGTGGTCGTGAGCGTGCACTGGTTCCGTCACCGCGGCGTCACGTCGCCTTCGCCGGCGCCGATCCGGCTCAGCCAGCGGTCCACCGACGCGAGAACCTGTTCGCGGGTCGTGAGCACCTCCGACGTCGTCGCGTCGGTGCGCACGTCCGCGGTGGTCGTGATGCGGACCCGCAGCTGTCCTTCGGAAGTGCACCACGCCCGAAGGACGTGCAGCGCGATTCGCTCCGGGTCCGCACCTGCCATACGGTGCAGTACAACGGTTCCCCGTCACCGCACCGTCACCCGGATCAGGCGAGCAACGCCCGCACACCCGGACTGGGCCGCACGCCGAGTTCGGTGTGCAGCAATTCCGCCAAGGCGCGGTAAGCCCGCACCGCTTCCCCGCGATTCCCCTCGAGAAGATGAACCCGGATCAGACAGCGATGCGCGCTCTCTCGCAACGGTTCGGCGTCAACCGCGGTGAGCGCGGCGTCGATCGCCTCGGAGAACCGGCCCGCTTCGCCGAGCCGTCCCGCCAGGCATTCCAACGCGTGCAAGCGAAGCTGCCGCCACCGTTCACGGAAGACGAACAGCCAGTCGTCGTACCAGTCCGGCAGCAAATCGGTCGACAGCAAGCCGATCACCGGTTCGCTGTCGTCGGGAAGCTCCGCGTCGGCGGACGCGAGCGAACGCGCCAGGCTCGACGCGGCTTGCACGTCGACGGCCGCGGTGTCCGAGAGCGACAGTCGCTCGGCCGTCGCCTGCACCAGATCCCGATGCACCCGGCCGATCCGCCACAGCGTGGTGCGGAGGCTCGCCGCACCGTGTTCCTCCGACGAGTCCGCCCACAGCGCGTGCGCGACCTCGGCCCGCCGCACGGGCCGGTCTCGAAGCGCCAGGTACGTCACTAACCGTTGAGCCGCACGGGAAAGCGGCCGCGCGTCAGCCGCGCCGTCCACCGCGAAGGCCGGCAACGTCTGCACGACAAGCACCGACGCCGTTCCAGTTCCCTCTCCCGATTCGTAGTCCACCGTTTTCGCCCGCGAACCGACCATCCGAACCGACACCCCCTCGATCCACGGCAGCGTCCCCCGCGAGCGCTGCCGGTCGAACTCCGATGATCGTGACCGTGCCGCCGCCGCGCCATCCGTGCTACCACGTAACTTCGCTCACGGCCGTTCCCGCGCCTGCGTGAACGACCCTCCCGGACCGGCCCCGGCCAGCAGTCTCTGGTCCCGCAGGAAGGAAAGGAACTGAAGATACGTGCGCTGGTTGAACGCGTTGGCCGGCCAGATCTCGTCACCCGGCCGCAGCGCCGCACCAGCCATTCGGCGGTACCGCGCGTTGATCGCCTCGGAGACCCGGATGAACACTCCCACGTCCCCGATCGACGCGATCCGCTGCGACACCGGCACCCCCTGGGCTTCCCCGGCGAGAAACCGGTCGAGAGTGGTGCTCGTGATGACCCGGGCCAGATACCCGCCGAACTCGCGCCACGCCTGCTGCTCCGCCGGCGTGTACCCGGTGAGATCCCAGTTGGCCGAGTCGAATATGCCAATCACACTGCCGAACATCTGCGCCACCACACTGCTGACGCCCTGCGCGACCGCACCCGCCGTCTGCACCCCGGACGCCAGCCCGGTCGCGACGCGCTGAGTCCATGCCGCGACCGCCGGCGCGACTGTGTCCGTCACGCTCACGCCGTAACTGCCCGACGCTCGCGCGCCGGCCTCGGCCCCGAGACTGAACGCGGCCGCCACCCAGCCTTCCTCCCCCGAGAAAAGCCCGGTACTGACCGAAAACCCCACTCCGGCAAGCAGTTTCACCGCGACGTTGACACTTCCGCCCGCATACGCGCCGGACACATTTCCCGCTCGACCGGCCGGGCCGAGCCGGAGCGCGAAGACGATCGCTTCGCTGCCTCCCGCGGTCACGCCGACCCCGAGTTCGCCGTAACCGATGACGTCGGTCGTCACTTCGCCGGACTCGATGTTGACGAAGACCATCGTGTCCTGCCCCGCGCCCGCCCCGACCACCGCACCGGCATTGCCGGAAGCGCGCATCCCGATCGCGGCGCCAGTGATCGCCCACCCCAGCAACCTCAGCGGCGCGGACAACACCGAGACGGCCACCCGCGCGGCGCCGAAGATCCGGTTGCCGCGAAGATTCGTGACCACCGCCCGGGTGTCGGGCTCAGCCTGCCGGGCGACGCCGGGCGCACTGGCCCCGGACACCTTGACCGGCCCGCCGCTGACGACCGCGTCCGCCGCCACGTCCGCCGACCGTTCGAGCTGATGCCCGGCCGCCGGTCCGCCGCCGCGCCGCTGCTGGACGACATGCGCCAGTTCGTGCGCGAGGGATCGATTGCCGGACGTCGTCCCGGGCCGGTATTCCCCAGTACCGAACACGATCCGCTCGCCCACTGTGTACGCCTTCGCGCCGAGCCAGGCCGCCGAATCGGCTGCCGTCCGGTCCGAGTACACGCGCACCTGGCTGAAGTCCTGGCCGAAGCGCTGCTCCATGAAATACCGGATGTCCGGTTCGAGCGGGTTTCCTCCGCGCGCGGGCTCAGGCCCGGGTTCGGCCGGTCCCGGCGCGGGCACCCGGACGTGCTGCTCCATCGAGGACCCTCCCGATCACTGGACCACCGGGGCAGTGTCATCGGGATCCGTCACCGCTACGTCACCGTTTTTCGCGGCGACGGCCGGTAAATTCGGCATATTCCTTTCCGCGACGCCGTCGTCGGTCAGCGAGCGCGCCGGTCGCGAACCCACTGCGCCAGCCGCACCCGGGATTTGAGGCCGAGCTTGCGGTAGACGTTGCGCAGATGCGTCTCCACCGTCCGCTCGCTGAGGAAGAGCGCGGAGGCGATGTCCGCGTTCGACAGTCCTTTCCCGACGAGCACGGTGATCTCCGATTCCCGCCGGGTGAGCGGCCCGGACCGCTGCGCCGGTACCGAATGCCCCTGCTTCACGATCCGCTCCGGCCAGGGCGCACTGCCGGCCGCGGTGAACGCCGCCGTCGCCGAGGACGCCATCACCTCCGCCTCCGACGGGTCCAGCAGTTCGGCCAGCTCCAATTCCGCCTGCGCGGCAAGCAGATTCATTCCAAACCCGCGAAGCACGGTCGCCGAACCACGCAGCCGGTCGACCGCCTCCGTCGCGTTCCCCCGGGCCGCCTCGGCGAACCCCTGCTGCCGGTCGGCGAGCGCGTGCAGCACCGGAGCGTTGCTGCCCGCCCCGCGAAGCAGGCCGACCACGCGGTCAGCCTCCGTCAGATCTCCCCGCTGCACTGCGGCGTATCCGGCGAAGGACACTCGGAGACAGTTGAGCTGCGTGTCGCCGAACGGCAACGTGTCGGTCAGCGCCGGGGCTTGTGCCGCCACCCCGCGCCGAACCGCCAATGCCGTCGCCGCCAGGTCGAACGCGTCCAGGAGGTCGATCTGCGAAGGGTCGTAATGCCTGCGCGCGTCGGCCAGGTCCGCCGCCGCTTCATCGAGATGACCTCGTTCGGCACGGACAAACGCCCGTCCAGCAAGGGTTCGACCCACCAATCGATCCTGCCCGACCCGGCGCGCCTCGGCCACCGCACTGTCCATTTCAGACAGTGCAGTCCGGAGATCCCCGGAGAAGTACCGCGTGGTCGCGAGCATTGTCTGCAGATAACACGTGGCGGACGGCAGCCATTGCCGCACCGCCGGAGTACTGCTGACATCCGCGACCCGGATCGCCGTGACGAGATCACCGCGCAGCGTTGACAAACCGTTGAGCATCATCCGCGGAGCGAACGCGAGCCGCGGGCCTTCGTCGCCACAGCGAAGCGCAAGCTCCAGCGCACTGCGCAACTCCACGACCGCCGTCTCGACATCACCCGACAACGCCGCCAGCGCCCCGGCCCCGAGATGCGCGACCGAATGCGCCCCCGGAGTGTCGCTTGTGGACGGAAGCGCGACGAGCTCCTGCGAAATCACCGCCAGCTCCGGAAAATCGCCGTGCCGCAGCGCGATGATCCAATGGATCAGCAACCGCGTCGGCGGATCCGTGTCCGGACGGCGACCGCTGGCCCTCGCCAGCCCGACCGCCGCCGGAAGGTTCCCGCGCTCGACTTCGAGCAACGCCTGCAAATGCCGCCACGCCCGCCTGCGCTCGGTGTCCTGCCCACGCCGCTCGCTGAGCGCGACCGCGTCCTGCAACAACTCGGCAGCTTCATCCAACCGGCCACGACCCTGCTGCAATCTCGCTAAGTCGACAAGCAACGCCGGCACCGCGTCCGGCCGCGCATCACGCGCCCGCCGCAACGCAGCCGCGAGATACTCAGCAGCTTCGTCCAAATCCCCGACGGTCAGCGCCCGGGTTCCCGCAGCACTGAACGCCTCGATCGCCCGGTCCACCGGAACGCTGTTCCCGCCGGCCGCGTAATGCGGCGCCGCCGCGACGGTACGGTCCGCGCGATGCAGCGCCGCCCCGATCGCCGCGTGCAGCGCCCTTCGCTCAGCGAGCAGAAGTTCGTGATAAACCGCCTCAGCATAAAGAGGATGCGCCACCTGATAATGCGGCTCGACCTCCGACTGATGCTCAGTGACCAGCCGGCGCCCGACCAGCCGCCGCAACGCCGCGTGCAGCGCGGGCAACCCCATCCCGGAGACATCGGCCAGCACCTCCGGCCGCCCGTGCGTCCCGGCGACCGCGACCACCTCCAGCAGCCGCCGGTCCACCTCGCCGAGCCGGCTGATCTGCTCCCGCACGATGTCCCGGATCACCTCCGGCAACGGCCCGCACATCCGGCTCGCGACGAGATGCCGGGTCAGCGCGACGACGAACAACGGGAACCCGGACGCGCGCGCCGTGACCGCGCGCAGCAACGCGAGCGGCGGCGGGGTGCCCAGGACGTGCTGCACCAGATCGCGCACCGCCTGGTCGGTGAGCGGCGCGAGTTCGAGCAGCCTCCCCGCCTGATGCCGCCGGGTCGCCTCCGCCATCGCGTCGAGCGCCTCGTTGTCGACGCCCGAGCGAAAACACCCGATCACGAGCAGCGGCAGTTCCTCCGCGTTGCGCCCGAGATAGTGCAGCAGTTCGATGGTCCCCCGATCAGCGCAATGGAGGTCGTCGACGACGAGCAGCACCGGACTACCGACGGTGAGCTGCCGCGTCGCCGCGAGCACCGCTTCGCACATCCGGGTGCGCTGCAGTCCCGGATCCCCGGATTCGGGTGAAACCGGACGCAGATCGGGGAACAATGCGCCGAGATTACCGGGCTCCGGAGAAAATCCGGCGGATTCACTCAGATGGCCGCGGAAAGCCTGGACGATCGGCGCGTACGAAAGGCCCGACAACAACGGGTCCGCGCGCCCCTCGACAATCGCGAATCCCTTGCCGCGAGCCGCCCCGATCGCCTCGGCGGCCAGCCGGGACTTGCCGATCCCCGGCTGCCCGCACACCACGACCGCGCCCCCTCGCCCGGCGCCCGCGGCGTCGATCGCCCCTGCCAGCACAGCGAATTCGGCGTCCCGGCCAATCAGCGGAACGCCCGGTTCGGATCCGCGATACGAGCCGACCCCGCCTCTTCGAGGCAGGTCCGCACTCCCGGCCGGTGCTGCGTCCATTCGCCAGCCTCCCCGAACAAGTGCCCTCGAAACCATACCGCCCGAGAGCGGAAGCACGAGCGAATTTCTCACCAGGGGAAAATGGGAAGGAGAATCTGGCCGCTGACCTGCGGAAGCCGCATCCGGGCACGTGGGGCCAGACCTGCGCCGCACAGCTGAGGACAATTTTCCGGATGTGGGCAATGGGGTGAATGGGACCGAGGAGCAGTTCCGGCGACGGTTCGAGGTGCTCCGCGGAAACGGCGTGCGCGGCGATCTAGCCGGGTTCGGCTGTGCTGAGCGAACCGCCGGGTTCGGCTGTGCTGAGCGAACCGCCGGGTTCAGCTGTGCTGAGCGAACCGCGGAGGTCACCGCCTTCGTGGCCCGATGCCGTGCCTTCGCCGCTGCTCCACGACCGAGCGCGCACGCACTCCGGAACGCGCTGCCCGCCGCTCCGGGACCGCCTGCGCATGCACTCGCTTGCCCGGCCGCCGTCGAAGATCCCCGGCCCGCAGCCCTCCGGTGCACCACCCCGGACCCGGCGGTTGGGGGCGCCCGCACCCGGACGCCCCCACCGGGGTCACTCCACCAGCAGATCCTCAATCATGATCGGAATGCTCCGCACCCGAATCCCGGTCGCGTTGCACACCGCGTTCGCCACCGCGGCCGCCATGCCGACCGCGCCGATCTCGCCTACTCCGCGGGCGCCGACGGCGTTGTGCAGCGTGTCCGGGTATTCGACGAACTGCACGTCGATCTCCGGGATGTCGGCGTTGACCGGCAGCAGGTAGCTCGCGAAGTCCGCGTTCGCGAAGCGGCCGCTCGGCTCCACTTCCAGCCCCTCGTGCAGAGCCGCGGACACGCCCCAGATCATGCCGCCGGACAGCTGGCTCCTCGCCTGCGTCGGGTTGATGATCCGGCCGCCGTCGAAGACGCCCAGCATCCTCGACACCCGGACCTCGCGGGTCAGCCGGTGCACCCGGACCTCGCAGAACTGCGCGCCGAACGAGCTGAACGAATGCTTCGTCATCTCCTCGCCCGGGGCGGAGGAACCCTTGGCGGACAAGGATTCCCGGCCGATCGCGCGCAGCAGTTCACCGAACGGCATGGTGCCGCGGTTGCCGTGCAGCAGGCCCTCGGCGTACGTGACTACCTCGCCCTCGAACGGCGCGCCCGGTTCGGCGGCGAGCGCCACCAGTTCGTCAAGCAGTTCGGTCGCCGCGAGCATGATCGCGGTGCCGGTGCTCGCCGTGGCGGTCGAGCCGCCGGACATCCCGCCCGGTGCGTACCGCGAGTCGCCCAGGTGCGGGGTGACGCGTTCCGGGTCGATGTCGAGGGATTCTGCCCCGATGGTGGCCAGCACGGTGAGCAGCCCGGTGCCCGGGTCGGCCCCGCTCGTGGAGACGTCCGCGGTCTCGTCCGCGTTGAGCGTGATCTCGACCGTCGCCGGGAAGCGCAGCCCCGGGAACATCGCGGTCGCGGTGCCCATGCCGACGAGCCAGTCCCCGTCGACGTGCCCGCGCGGCGACCGGTTCGCCCAGCCGAACCGCTGCGCCCCGATCTCGTAGCACTCGTCGAGATGCTTGCTCGACCACTGCAGATCGACCCCGGGCGGAGCGAGCGAACTGTTGCGCCTGCGCAGTTCGATCGGGTCCATCTCGAGCGCGATCGCCAGTTCGTCAACAGCGCTCTCAAGCGCGAACGACCCCGACGCCTCCCCCGGCGCGCGCATGAACGTGCCCGGCGGAATGTGCAGCGGCACCATCTTCTGGCTGATCGACAGGTTCTGCGTCGCGTACCACTCGCGCGAGGTGCCGTGCGACGTCGGCTCCACAAAGGACCGGCTCATCGACGTGGCGGACCAGGAATCGTGCTGCACCGCGATCAGCGTGCCGTCGCGGTCCGCGCCCAGTGCGACCTTCTGCACCGTCGCCGGCCGGTTCGCGGTCGCCGTGAACACCTGCTCGCGGGTGAGCGCGCACTTCACCGGACGGTCCAGCGCCTTGGCCGCGGCCGCGGCCAGCATCCCCGGAGCCGAGGTGCCCGCCTTGCCGCCGAACGCCCCGCCCACATACGGGTTCACCGCGTGGATCGCCGACGGCTCGATGCCCAGCACCCCGGCCATTTCCATGGCCTGCAGGTGACTGGCCTGGTTTCCGCTGTAGAGGGTGAGCTCGCCGCCGTCCCACTTCGCGACCGCCGAATGCGGTTCCATCGCCGCGTGGTTCTGCGTCGCGGTGCGGTACGTCTGCGAGACGACGACCGGGCTCTGCGCCAGCGCGTCCACAATGGACTCGACGCCGTCGGCGAGCACCTCGATCGACGGCGCCGCTCCCCGGCTCTCCGGCGCGTCCTCAGCGGTCGCGAGCCCGTCTTCCATCGACGTCTGCGCGGGCTTTTCCTGGTACGAGACCTCGATCAGCCCCGCCGCGTCCCGCGCCTGCTCGAACGTTTCCGCCACGACCAGCCCGATCGGCTGCCCGTAGAACACCACGTCCCGGTCGTGCAGCGGCAGCCACACGTCCCCCATCAGCTGCGACTTGAACGGGTGCAGTTCGAGCGGGTCGAACGGGCTGTAGACGCTGACCACCCCGGGCGCGCCCTTCGCCGCGGTCACGTCCATCGCGGTGATCTCGCCGTGCGCGATCGTGCTGAGCACGATGTACCCGTACAGCATGCCCGGGAGAGTGCGGTCCAGCGCGTAGTCGGCGGCACCGGTGACTTTCCGCGGAGCGTCCAGCCGCGCGCTCATGCCCGGCTCCCTTCGGTCAGTTCGAGCAGCGCGCGGACGATCGTCCGCTTCAGCAGCGAAGGTTTGAACACGTTGCCGGACAACGGCTTCGCCCCGTCCACCGCGACCGCGGCGGCAGCGGCGAAGGCCTCTTCGGTCAGCTCCGCGCCGCGCAGCGCCTCCTCCACGGCGGGCAGCCGCCACGGCACCGTCCCGACCCCGCCCGCCGCCACGCGCGCGTCGGCGATCTTGCCGTCGCGCACGTCGAGCGCGACCGCCGCCGAGCACAGCGCGAACTCGTACGACTGCCGGTCGCGGATCTTGATATACGTGGAGTTCGCCGCCCAGTCGAGCCGCGGCACGCGCACCTCGGTGATCAGCTCACCGGGACGCAGGTCGTGCTCGATTTCCGGGGTGTCGCCCGGTTCGCGGTAGAACTCGGTGAGCGCGACCGTCCGGGTGCCCTCGGCGCCGGCCAGCACGACCTCCGCGTCGAGCGCGACCAGCGCCACCGCGACGTCGCTGGCGTGGGTGGCCACGCAGGAGTCGCTGGTGCCGAGGATCGCGTGCATCCGGTTGACGCCGGAAATCGCCGAACAGCCGCTGCCCGGTGAGCGCCGGTTGCACGGCATGGCGACGTCGCGGAAGTACGAGCACCGCGTGCGCTGCATCAGGTTGCCGCCGATGCTGGCCATGTTCCGCAGCTGCTGCGACGCGCTGAGCAGCAGCGCGCGCGAGATCGCCGGGTACACGCCGGGATGCGCGGCGATGTCGCCCATCCGTTCCAGCGCGCCGAACCGCAGGCCGTCGGCGGTGTCGATGCCCCGCAGCGGGAGGTCGTTGATGTCCAGCACCTGCTGCGGGGTGAGGACGTCGAGCTTCATCAGGTCGACGAGGGTGGTGCCGCCTGCCAGGTAGGTGCCCGCGCTGCCCAGCGCGTCCTCGACCGTGGCGGGTGCGGTGAGCTCAAACGGTCGCATCGGCCTGCCTCGCCTGTTCCACGGCGCGCACGATGTTCGGATAAGCCGAACAGCGGCACAGATTTCCGGACATGAACTCGCGGACGTCGGACACGTCGTCGCGCACCGCGGCGACCGCCGACATCACCTGGCCGGACGTGCAGAACCCGCACTGCAGCGCGTCCTGGTCCACGAACGCCTGCTGCACCGGGTGCAGTTCGTCCTCAGTGGACAGTCCTTCGACGGTGGTGACGGGACCGCGCACAGCGGCCGCGAGCGTGAGGCAGGACAGCACCGGCTTGCCGTCGACGTGCACGGTGCAGGCGCCGCACTGACCCCGGTCGCAGCCCTTCTTCGGGCCGGTGATGCCGAGCCGCTCGCGCAGCGCGTCCAGGAGGGTCACTCCCGGCTCGACGCTGACCTGTTCGGTTCTTCCATTGACTTCAAGGGAAATGTCCACAGTAGGGTTCGCTTTCCCGCAGCCCGTCCGCGGCGGACGTCCTGCGGCGTGATGGTGGTGGTGACGGCCCTTCGGGAACACGAGCCGCCGGGGTAAACCGGATATTCATCCGCTTGGCTCGCTTTGAACGAGGCTAGCGGATTAGAATCCGCTACGCAACGAAGTGGAGCTGCTCCAGGTGAGGCTGGAGCAGCTCCAGGTCAGACAAGGCGAAGCAAACGCGGGAGGCGCGATGCCGGTGAGCCCGCGGCGGGCGGACACCCGGCGCAACCACGAACGGATCCTGGCGGTGGCCGCGGAAACCGTGAGCCGAGCGGGAGAAGTGTCGTTCAACGCGGTCGCCAAGGAAGCGTGCGTCGGCGTCGGCACGGTGTACCGGCACTTCCCCACGCCGGAGTCGCTGGTGCTGGCCGTCTACGAGCGCGAGGTGAACCAGCTCGTCGAGATCGTGCCCGAATTACTCGCCAAACATTCCCCCGATCAGGCGTTGCGCGTCTGGATCGTGGACCACCTGGCGCACTACATGATGACGAAACGCGGGCTGGCCAACGCGTTGCGCGCGTCGCAGAGCGAACTGCCGACGCAGGCGTACGCGCGGATGATCGACGCGCTGGACACCCTGCGGAAAGCGAACGCGGAAGCGGGCACGATCCGGCCGGACCTGAAAACGGAAACCCTGATGCGCGGCCTCGGCGGGCTGTTTTTCCTTACCCCGGACGGAGATTGGAAGGCGGAGACCGAAGGAGTGGTCGACCTGGTGTGGCACGGAATGCGGCTGGACTGACGCTCAGCGAAGCTTCAAGTCCGCGAGGGGAACCCTGAGCGAATTAGAGTCAATGTCGGGAACTTAAGCTGCGTCGCCTCAGCCAGTTTCCCGTCCACAAAGGACACTTGCACCGTCGAAACGCCCGATCGATGCCCACGTGACCGCCTCTTCCGGTCTGCGAGGGGAACCCTGAGGGAATCTGATTACCTCAGGGTTCCCCTCACAGACCGCGAATCCGCACCCGCCGCAGTCCTCACTCCGAAGTAGACAACACCTTCAAATCCACCCCAGCCCGCTCGAAATGCCCCCGCGGATCCGGCACCAGCTTGCGCTTCTCCAGATCCATCAGCCCCAGCGTGCACTTGATCTCGGCCGACAGCGTCCCGTCCAGCTTCACGATGCGCGAGGTCATCCAGAACACCTTGCCGTCGCCGAACGAAGCGTCGCAGGTTACGTCCACCTCGTCGCCGGCGCGCAGTTCCCGCCGGTAGACGATGTTCGATTCGAGCAGCACCGGCGCGAGACGCGATTCGTGCAGGGTGTTGCCGCCCGCTGCCTCGAAGACTTCCAGCCGGGAGACCTCGCCGTACGAGTGGTACACGGCGTGGTTCAGGTGGCCCAGCGTGTCGAGTTCGTAGTGGCGCACCTTGATCCGGGTGCGGAACGGTTCGCGGTCAGTCACGCAGCCCACGTTAGTTGTCGTAGAAGAGTTCCTCGACCACCGCGTGCGCGTGCCTCGTCACACGGCGGTAGGCGTCGAGGAACTCGCCAGGGTCGTCGTCCACCGAGTAGCCGAACACGCGCGCCACCGCGGCGAGGTCGCGGCCGGTGCCGGGCACCTCGTCCGCGGCCTTCCCGCGCACCAGCATCGTCGCGTTGCGCACGCGCGTGGCCAGCAGCCAGGCCTCGCGCAACGACTCCACCGACTCCGCGGGCGCGAGACCCGCTTCGGCCAAGGCGGTCAGTGCGTCGAGGGTCGACGTCGTCCGCAGGCCAGGCACCTCGTGCGCGTGCTGCAACTGCAGAAGCTGGACGGTCCACTCAACGTCGGCGAGACCGCCTCGGCCGAGTTTCGTATGCCGCGTCGGGTCGGCGCCGCGCGGGAGGCGTTCGGTCTCCACCCGGGCCTTGATCCGCCGGATCTCGCGCGCGTCCGTCGGGTCGAGCCCGCCCTCCGGGTAGCGCAATGGGTCGATCATCTCGATGAACCGCTGGCCGAGGTCCTCGTCGCCGGCGACGAACCGGGCCCGCAGCAGCGCCTGCGACTCCCACACCTCGCCCCAGCGCTGGTAGTACGCCCGGTACGACTCCAGCGTCCGCACCAGCGGCCCGCTGCGCCCTTCCGGCCGGAGATCGGCATCGACGACCAGCGCCGGGTCCGCGCTCGGCGCGCCGAGGATCTTCCGCACCGTCTCCGCGACCGACGAGGCGAACCGCACCGCTTCGGCGTCCGGAACCCCTTCGGCGGGCTCGCAGACGAAGAGAACGTCGGCGTCCGAGCCGTAGCCCAGTTCCGCTCCGCCGAGCCGCCCCATGCCGATGACCGCGATCGTCGCCGGAGTACGTCCCAGCTCAGCCTGCCGTTGCCGGTAAGCCGCCGACAACGCGCCCTGCAGCACCGCCACCCACACGCTCGACAGCGCTTCGCAGACCGACGGAACATCCAGCAGCCCCAACAAATCCGCGCACGCGACACGCAGCAGCTCATGCCGACGAAGCGACCGCGCAGCGGTGACGGCGGCGCTCAACCCAGGCTGACGACGTACAGCAGCCCGCAGCGACGTCGCCACTTCGGCCGGAGTACGTCCGGTCAGCCGCGCCGGATCTCCCAGCAGCTGCAGCACTTCCGGTGCGCGGACGAGCAGGTCCGGCACCAAATTCGACGTGCCGAGCAGGAAGGCCAGGCGCTCGACGACAGTGCCCTCGTCACGCAGCACGCGCAGGTACCAAGGTGTGTCCTGAAGCGCCTCGGACACCTTGCGATACGAGAGCAGCCCGCCGTCCGGATCCGGCGTGTCGGCCAGGCAGTCGAGCAACACCGGAAGCAGCGCCTGCTGAATAGCCGCGCGCCGCGAGACCCCCGAGGTCAGCGCCTTGATGTGCTGCAGCGCCCCTTCCGGCGCGGCGTACCCGAGCGCGGCGAGCCGGCTGGCGGCCTGTTTCGTGGTGAGCCGCAACGCTTCCGTCGGCACATTCGCCACCGACTGCAGCAGCGGACGGTAGAAGACCTTCTCGTGCAGCCGCCGAATCCCCTGCGCGTGGCGGCGGAACTCGGCCAGCAGCGCCTCGCCTTGACTACGCCCGCGAACCGGCCGAATCCCACAGGCGCGCGCGAGAATCCGCAGCTCATCGGTGTCCGACGAGGCGGGGAACAGGTGCGTCCGCCGCAACCGGCGCAGCTGCAACCGGTGTTCGACGGTGCGCAGGAACTCGTACGACGAGCTCATCTCCGCCGCGTCCGCGCGGCCAACGTACCCGCCATCGCCGAGCGCGGCCAAAGCCTCCAAAGTGGACGGCGAGCGCAGCGCGGGATCCACCCGGCCGTGCACGAGTTGCAGCAGCTGCACCGCGAACTCGACGTCCCGCAGCCCGCCGCGGCCCAGCTTCAGCTCGCGTTCGAGATGCTCCGAAGCGACGTGGTCCTCCACCCGCCGGCGCATCTGCTGAACCTCGGTCACGAAGTTCTCGCGGTCCGCGGCCGACCACACCATCGGCGCGACCATCTCCGCGTACTGCCGCCCCAGTTCGACATCGCCCGCCACCGGACGCGCCTTCAGCAAAGCCTGGAACTCCCAGGTCTTCGCCCATTTCTGGTAGTACGCGGTGTGCCCTTCGAGCGTGCGCACCAGCGCACCGCTCTTGCCTTCCGGCCGCAATGCCGCGTCGACCTCGAAGCACGCGTTGCCGACCAGCCGCATCATCGTGCTGGCCAGCCGGGTCGCGACGCTGAGGTCACCCGCCCCGACGAAGATGACGTCGACGTCGCTCACGTAGTTCAGCTCGCGACCGCCGGTCTTGCCCATCGCGATCACCGCGAGCGTGCCTTCGGCGGACGCGCCAACCTCCTGCTCGGCGACCACGAGCCCGGCCTGCAGCGACGCCTCGGCGAGGGTGGTCAGCTCGCTGGCGACGTCGCGGAACTGCGGGTGTTCCAGCCCGGGCTCCACAAGGTGGCCGAGGTCCGCGGCGGCAATGCCGAGCAGCAGTCCGCGATAGCCAGCACGCAACTCGTGTTCGGCCGCCGTCCCGGTGAGGTACGTTCCGTCGTCCTGCCGAACCCGCTCGAGCAGCCGTTCCGCGAACTTCGCCGGATCGGTGCAGCGGTTGTCCGCGAGACAGCGCCACTCACCGGGATTGGCGACCAAGAAATCCGCCAACGCGGTGGAAGTGCCAAGCACGCCCAGGAGCCGTCCGCGGAACGTGCGGTTCTCTCGGAGCGTGCTGTCCAGCTCAGGCCAGCCGGGTTCGTCGGCCTCGCGGATGCGGTCGAGTCCGGCTAGCGCGAGGTCGGGATCGGCAGCGCGAGACAACGCAAGGAGGACGTCCGTGGCGCCGTCGGCTGGTCCGCCCTCGGTCCACCAGCCCGCCGCGCGCAGTTGACCGTCGGCCCGGGTGTCAGTGAAGCCGTACCTGGCCGCCGAAGCTGTGGTCCGCGCGCGCTCTGCCATCGCTCACACCGTAGCCGGACACGGGGCGGTTCAGGCAGCCAGGCGGTCCGGTTCGGTATCGGCGGCGGACGGTTCGGGGACCTGGAAGCTGTGCGCGGTGACGGGTTTGCGCCGCGACAGGAGGTAAATCCCGGCTGCGAAGAGAATCCCGGCGACGCCGACCGCGATGGTCCCGGCCTCGCCGAGCGACGCGATCTTGCCCGCCGCCGCACCGACGACAGCCGCGGCAGGCAGCGTGAACAGCCAAGCGACGACCATCCGGCCCGCCATCCGCCAGCGCACCGGAGCCTCGCGACGGCCGACGCCGGAGCCGACGATGCCACCCGAGCACACGTGTGTGGTCGACAGCGGGAAACCGAGGTGCGAGGACAGCAGGATCACGACCGCGCTGCTGGTCTGCGCGGAAAAGCCCTGCGGACCTTCGATGTCAGTGAGGCCCTTGCCGAGCGTGTGGGTGATCCGCCAGCCGCCGAGGTACGTGCCCAGCGCGAGCGCGGACGCGGCGCTGATGATCACCCAGACGGGCGGAGCGGACCCGGCGGGGAGACTGCCGGCCGCCACGAGCGTCAGGGTGATGACACCCATCGTCTTCTGCGCGTCGTTGGTGCCGTGCGCGAGCGAGACGAGAGACGCGGAGATGATCTGTCCAACCCGGAATCCGCGCCCGCCGCGCTTGCGGACCAGGAACCGGTAGACGAGGAAGGTGACCGCGGCCGCCGCCACTCCCGCGATGATCGGCGACGCGGCGGCCGGCACGAGCACCTTGTCCACGATCTTGGCGAAGTGCACGGAATCCGCGCCGGCGGACACCCAGGTCGCGCCGATCAGGCCGCCGAACAGCGCGTGCGACGAACTCGACGGCAGGCCGACGTACCAGGTGAAGAGGTTCCAGACGATCGCCCCGATGAGCCCGCCGAACACGATGGCGGGCCCGATCCTCGTCTCGTCGACCAGACCGCTGGAAATCGTTTTCGCGACCTCGACCGACAGGAACGCGCCAGCCAGGTTCAAGACCGCGGAGATCGCGACGGCGACGCGGGGCCGGAGTGCTCCGGTGGCGATCGAGGTCGCCATCGCGTTCGCCGTGTCGTGGAAGCCGTTCGTGAAATCGAAAACCAGCGCCGTGCAGATCACGACGACGACGAGCAGCGAGGGGTCCACCCCGACCTCCGAACCCTACGGAAATACCTCTCGCAAGGTACCTGACCGTTTGGGTGAACCGTTAACTCGCCGTAAGTGATTCCGACGTCATCCGTTAAGCCAACGGCAACTGGCGTTGACTTTCCGGAGCCGCCTGTAGCTGACCGGCGGCCAACTGGACGAACCGGCGCGCGAACGGACGCCACGTCTCGGCGATGTCCGCGTGCGCAGAGATCAAGGTGTCGCTCTCCAGCGCGCCCGGACGGGTGAGTTCCGCCATTTCCGGCTCCGCCTCGGCCCAGGCGAGGACGACGTCCGGCGTGGTCTCGATGTGGAACTGGACACCGTAGACACAACGGTTCATCCGGTAGGCCTGGTTCGCGTACTTCGGCGTGGACGCGAGCAGCTCGGCACTCGGCGGCAGGACGGTGATGACGTCGCGGTGGAACTGCAGGACATCCGGGAGGAAGGGCATGTCCGCGAAGAGCGGATCGATCCACGCGGCGTCCTTCTTGGACACCAGCCCCGGCCCGACCTCGGGTCCGTCCTCGCCCTCCGCCACCTGCCCGCCGGTCGCGACGGCGAGCAGCTGCGCGCCGAGACAGATCGCCAGCGTCGGCACGGCCTTCCCGGCCGCGGCGGCGAGAAGCTTCCGGACGTCGATGAGCCACGGGTGCCGGGAGTCGTCGAGCGCGCCCATGCCGCCGCCGA
The DNA here is from genome assembly GCF_042754125.1 of Amycolatopsis sp. NPDC059235. Taxonomy (NCBI): domain Bacteria; kingdom Bacillati; phylum Actinomycetota; class Actinomycetes; order Pseudonocardiales; family Pseudonocardiaceae; genus Amycolatopsis; species Amycolatopsis sp. NPDC059235. Next base: position 1,286 of record NZ_JBHZAG010000057.1, on the reverse strand, counting down.
GGCAGATCAGCCCGTCGTAGCCGTCGAGACTCGCGGGCAGGTCCTGCTCCGGCGGCAGCCGCACGTCGAGCTCCGCCCCCGCCTCGGTGAGCCACTCCCCGAGCGGGCCGAGCGGGTCAGTGGCGTCGGGCTGGATGATGAGCAGACGAGTCACGGCGTCCAGGGTACGGCCATGCCGGCCTCCGTCGGATAGCCGTGGGCGAGCCAGGTCGTGATGCCGCCGGAGAGCCGCTTCGCCGTGAAGCCGAGCCGCGCGAGCCGGTACGCGCCCTGGGTGGCGGCGTTGCAGTAGATGCTCTCGCAGTAGCAGACGTAGACGAGGTTCCGGTCGAGGTCACAGGTGCTTTCCTCGGCCATTTCCCGGTACGGCAAGCAGATCGCGCCCGGCAGGTGCGCTTCCTCGTACGCGCCGGGGCTGCGGGTCTCGACGAGGACGTAGCCGTCGGTGCGTCCGTCCGCCAGGTCCAGGACGAGATCGACCGGGTCGACTTCGAAGGCGAGTTCGCGCCCGAAGTACTCGGCGGCGTTGGCAGGAGCTTCGAGGGGAAGGGAGAGGATGCGAGATTTCACGCTGTTGATCCTCCCGTTCCGCTGCGGTCGGGAGACAGGGGAAGATCCAGGTGTGCCGCTGTCTTCACCAGGGTTTTCCAGGTCTGGACGGCAGTTAGCCTTGAGTCTTGGGAAGGGGTGCCGCGAGTGGATCTGGACGACGTCGATCGACAGTTGCTGGAGCTGCTCCAGCATGACGGCCGCCTGACGTTCTCGGAACTAGGCCGCCGGGTCTCGCTGTCCGCGCCGGCGGTGACGGAACGGGTGCGCCGGCTGGAACAGCGCGGGGTGATCACCGGCTACGGCGCGCGGGTTGATCCGGAGAAGCTGGGCCGTCCGATCCAGGCGATGGTCCGGGTCCGAGTCCGCAGCCTGGACGGCCCGCGGTTCCGCGAGACGATCCTCCCGCTGCCGGAGATCACCGACGCCGACCACGTCACCGGGGACGAGTGCTGGCTGCTCCGGGTGCACTGCCGTACGACCGCGGAGCTGGAGCAGTTCGTGGAGCGGGCCCATCGCTACGGCGAGACGACGACCTCGCTGGTGTTCTCTTCTCCCGTTCGGAGCCGCGGGTTGCCGCTGTGACCTGGACATGACGAAGGCCCGAACCCCGCCGGGGTTCGGGCCTTGACGGGCTTGGAAATGAGTCTGGGCCCCGGGAGAACCGCTGCGGGTTCTCGACCGGGGCCCAGACTGTTTGGTTAAGTTCGGCGGTGTCCTACTCTCCCACAACCCTT
>NZ_JBHZAG010000056.1:0-68912 GCF_042754125.1 Amycolatopsis sp. NPDC059235 | reverse complement strand
TTTATCTTCTACCGTCCGTTCGGGGCGATTTGGCGGATATCAGACGCCCTCAAGGAGCCCTTCACGGACGTTCCACGAGCCGGTAGCTGGAGCCGTGGGAGACCAGGCGGCCGCCGGTGGGCGGGGTGAAGTGCGTGCCCAGCACGAGAGCGCCCGAATCGGCTAGCTCGGCCAGGAGGCGGCGGCGGGTCTTCTCGGATTCCGCCGGATCGATGTCCACCGAAGCGCCGATCTCCGGGTGCGCGAACTGCACCGGATGGTGCACCGCGTCCCCGGTGATCAGCGCGGTTTCGCCGGAGCTGGTCAGTTCGACCGAGACGTGCCCGGGGGTGTGGCCGGGCGTCGGCAGCAACCGCACGCCGGACACGATTTCGAAGCCCTCGGCGGGGATGTCGACCAGGTCCAGCAGTCCCGCGCGCTCCACCGGCAGCACGGAATCCTCGAACATCTGCCGCCGCGGACCGTCCATCTCGTAGCCCGCCCAGAACTCCCGTTCGGCGCGGGAGGTGACGTACCGGGCGGAGGCGAACGTCGGTATCCACTCGCCGTCCTGCTCACGGGTGTTCCATCCGACGTGGTCGGTGTGCAGGTGGGTGAGCAGCACCAGATCCACGTCGTCCGGCGCGAATCCGGCGGCGGTCAGCGCGTCCAGGTATCCGGTGTCGAGGTCGTGCCACGCCGGGTTGGCGCGGGTCTTCCCGTTGCCGATCCCGGTGTCCACGACGATCTTCATCCCGTCCTTCTCGAACGCGAAACTGTGGCTGTGCAGCCGGATCTCGTCGGTCGCTGCGGGAAGCAACCACGCGCCAGTAGCGGCGGGCAGCTCGATCTCGTCGATTCGGCGAACGGTGACGTCGCCGATGGTCCAGGTCACAGGTCCTCCTTAACGCAACATGTTTGCTTTAAGCGACGTTACTGGCTACTGTCGCTTAAAGCAAACACTTAGCTTTTAGGAGGACCTGTGCCCGAACTTGCCCCCGACGAGGCCGCCCGCCTGGCCGCCCGCGCCGGACTGCCCCTCGAGACGGCCCGGCACGCCAGCGTGGCCGCCGTCGCGAACCACATCCACTCCGTGGTGACCGTCCTGCGGGAGCTGGATTTCGGCGACACCGCACCGGCTTCCGCCTACCGCGCTGAGGAGGACGTCCGTGTCGCTGGCTGATCTCACCCTCACCGAAGCCTCCGCCGCGATCCGCGACCGGCGGGTGTCGCCAACGGAGCTGGTCGAGGATGTCCTGACCCGTATCGACGAGGTAGAACCCAGGCTGCACGCGTATGTCTCAGTGGACGCGGAGCGGGCCCGCGCCGAAGCGGCGGAACTTGGCCAGATCCGCGGTCCGCTGCACGGCATCCCGATGGGCCTGAAGGACCTGATCGACGTCGCCGGCACCGCGACCACCGCCAGCTCCCAGGTCCGCGCCGGACATCGCGCCGAGAAGGACAGCACCGTCGCCGCCCAGCTCAAGGCGGCCGGAGCGGTCCTCCTCGGCAAAACCCACACGCACGAATTCGCTTACGGTCTCACGACTCCGCAGACGCACAACGCCCGCGACCAGTCCCGCGTCGCCGGGGGATCCAGCGGCGGTTCAGCAGTAGCCGTCGCCGCCGGCGCCGCGACCTTCGCGCTGGGCACCGACACCGGCGGCTCGATCCGGGTCCCGGCCGCGCTGAACGGGGTCGTCGGCCTCAAACCGACCTACGGGCTCATCCCCAGGAACGGCGTGACGTCGCTGTCCTGGTCACTGGACCACGTCGGCCCGATCACCCGCACCGTCGAGGACGCCGCGCTCGTGCTGTCCGTCCTCATTGGACAACCGATCCCGGCAGGCGAGGAGCTGACCGGCCTACGCGTCGGAATCCCCGGCAACTACTACTTCGACCACATCGACCCGGCGGTGGAAGCCGCCGTGCGCGAGGCCATCGACCGCTTCGCCGGACTCGGCGCCGAGTTGGTCGACGTCGAAATCCCGCTGACCCGCTACCTCCAGGCAACGCACTGGGGCTTGATGGTTCCCGAAGCCACGGCGTACCACGAACGGAGCCTGCGCACCGTGCCCGACCAGTACGCCGCCGACGTCCGCGTCCTGCTCGAAGCCGGCGAGCTGATGAGCGCGGGGGACTACCTGCGTGCCCAACGCGCTCGCACTCTCATGCGCGAGGAATGGACGCGGCTGTTCGAGCAGATCGACGTCCTCGCCGCACCGACCGTCCCGATGACCGCCGTCCCAGCCGGGCAGGAGACGGTGACGTGGTCCGACGGCACCGTCGAAGCGGTCTCGGACGCGTATGTACGGCTGTCGGCCCCGGCGAACATCACCGGCGCGCCAGCGTTAACCCTCCCGATCGGCGACGACCCCGACGGGATGCCGATCGGCCTGCAACTGATCGCCCGACCGCACGGCGAGCCAGTGCTGCTGCGGACCGGCCACGCCTTGGAACGGACGCGGCTTAAAGTGGCACGGTGAGCCAGAAGCGGATGGTGCGTCCGGGCGGGCGCAGCGCGCGAGTCCAGGAATCGGTGCACGCCGCCGTCCGCGACCTGATCGCCGAAGCGGGCCGGGACGCGCTGACCGTGCCCCAGGTCGCCGCGCGCGCGGGCGTCACGCCGTCGACGGTCTACCGGCGGTGGGGCGACCTGCAGGAGCTCCTGTCGGACGTCGCGGTCGAGCGGCTGCGCCCGGAAGCACCGCCGGAAGATCACGGGTCGCTGGCCGAGGATTTGACGGCGTGGACCGAACTGTTCCTGGACGAGATGTCCTCGCCCGCGGGCCGCGCCTACATCCGCGACGCGCTGCTCGGCGACCCGGACGGGAGCAACGCCGGACAGTGCTCGGCCTACGCCGCTGACCAGGTCGAAGCAGTCCTGGCCAGGGCGGCGGCCCGAGGTGAAGCGGCCCCGTCGGCGGAGGCGGTGATGGACCGGGTGGTGGCGCCGATCATGTACCGGATCCTGTTCCGTCCGGACGGTCTCGACGCCGCCTATGCCCGTCGGTTGGCGGCTGAGGTGCTGGCTTAGAACCAGTGCACGCAGTGCGGCGCGCGGTCGGACCGGAACAGCGCGTCCGCGAGTCCGGCCGCCTCTCCGTGATGCGCCCGGACATGCCCGGCCCGGACCAGCACGCTCGGCAATGTCCCGCCGAGGTAGATCGACCCCAGATCGCTCACGTCCAGCGACAGATCCGGCGCGAGGTCCGTCCGCGCGCACTCCGCCTTCCCGTCCCGCACTGTCAGCAGATACCGGCCGTCCTGGTCCAGGAACGGGTCGGTCACGTCCAGGACCAGCGAACCGTCGGTGAACCAGCCGCGCGCGGTCAGGGCGCGGGGGACGTCCAGGATCCGCACCCACAGCCAGTCCGTCTCGGTCGGCTCGGCCGCGCGCAGGTCTGCGAGCTGCCAGCGCAGCGGGTTTCCCGGCGGGAGGTGCTTGAAGTCGATCTGCTTGACCAGGTCGTGCCCGAGGAGGAACTGCGTGAGCGCGGTGAACGCCGCGTCGTCGGCCGCGATGACCTCGTCGACCGTCAGGGTGCCGTCGGTGACCAGATAGCTCGCGTACCCGTTCGCCACACCGCCGGTGTCCCGGTGCACGGCGAGGTAGCGCGGCTCCGGTCCGGTCGGCGGGTGTCCCGCGCCCAGCGCCCACCAGCGATGCGGCCGGGAGAGCGCACCAGGCTGCGTGCGGCGGTAGCGGTCGTAGATCTCCTCCAGAAGCTCCCCGCAGTCGACCCGCCGCAGCACCTCGACCGACCCGGTCTCGATGCCGGCTCCGCGCGGCGCGGCGAAATCGGCGAGATGCCGCTGGATGGTCACCTGCTCGGTGTAGGTCGCCGGTCCGTAGCCGAACCGCCGGTAGATCACCGCTTCGCTGCAGAGCAGGACGGACAGGAATTCGCCACGGGCACGCACGTCGGCGAGCTGTTCCTGCATCATCGCGCGGAGCACGCCTTGCCGCCGGTGCGTCGGCAGCACGCCGACGGCGGTCACGCCGGCAGCGGGGACGAGGACGTCGCCAGGCAGCGTGAGGTCGAAGGAGTACGCGCCGGTGGTGCCGACCGGCTTCCCGTCCGGCGCGAAGGCGACCAGGCTCCGCTCCTTCTCATAAGCGCCAAGGACGCCGCTGCCCGCCGACTCCGGCCAGTAACGCCCGAACGCGGCTTGGACGGTGCTGAAGTACAGGTCGTAGTCGTTGTCGTGCCGAATTTCCATCGCAGAAGTCCCCCGGGAGCTGACGGTGTCTCAACCGTATCCCAGCCGCACTCCCGGGGGCAGGCAAGCGATTTACGCCTGAAGCGCTCCCGGCCGGACGCGCGCCTGGAACTTCTGCAGCAACGCCGCCGCGACGCTCACCGCGATCACCGCCGGTTCCTTGCCGGTCAGGTCCGGAAGGCCGATCGGCGTCGTGATCCGGGACAGCGCCGCCTCGTCGTGGCCGAGGTCGGTCAGCCGCTTCCGGAACCGCGACCACTTCCCGGCGGACCCGATCAGCCCGATCGACCCGCAGGTCCCGCTGCGCAAAGCCGCGTCGCACAGCGCGATGTCCTCGGCGTGGTCGTGCGTCATGATCAGCACGTGCGTGCCCGCGGGCAGCTCCGACAGCACCGTTTCCGGCAGCAGCGGGACCTGGTGGACGTGCACGCTCGCCACGGCGTCGTCGAGCACGGCCAGCCGTTCCGCGGTCAACTGCGCCGGCCGGCTGTCGATCAGATGCAGCGAGACCTCGTGCCGGGCGAGCACCCGCGCCAGCTCCAGGCCGACGTGCCCGACCCCGAAGACCGCCACCGCCGGACGCACCGGCAGCGGCTCGAACAGCAGCGTCATCGTCCCTCCGCAGCATTGCACGCCGTGCTGGTAAGGAGCCTTGTCGGACAACGAAAGCGTCTGCAGCTCCGGCGCGGTCGCGTTGTCCCGCAACAGTTCCCGGGCCCGCTCGATCGCGACTGCCTCGGCGTTGCCGCCGCCGATCGTGCCGTGGGTTTCCGAAGGGCCGACCACCATTTTCGCGCCGCCCTCGCGCGGGGTGTGCCCGCGCGAGGACGTCACCGTGACGAGCACGCCCGGCAACCCCGCGTCCCGCAGGCGCTGCACCGCGCTGATCCAGTTCATGCCTGGCCCACCAGATCCGGTACCTGCGCCTCGACCACCGGAGCGGCGGTGACGGCGCGGTCGATCGCCCAGAACACGGCCTCCGGCGTCGCCGGGGAAGCCAGGTCGACGCTGTGCCCGGGCTCGCCGAACGCGGCGACCGCCTGCCGCAGCGCTTCCCGCACCGCGAAGGCCAGCATCAACGGCGGTTCGCCGACCGCCTTCGATCCGTAGACCGCGCCTTCTTCCGCGGCGTCGGTCAGCAGCGTGACGTTGAAGACCTCCGGCATCTCCGACAAGCTCGGCAGCTTGTACGTGCTCGCCGCCTGGGTCGCGAGCCGTCCGCGCGACGGCCGGTCGGACTCGTCCCAGCGCAGGTCTTCCAACGTCAGCCAGCCCATGCCCTGCACGAATCCGCCCTCGATCTGGCCGATGTCGATCAGCGGGGACAGGCTGTCGCCGACGTCGTGCACGATGTCGACCCGCCGCGTCCGGTACGCGCCGGTGAAGTCGTCCACCTCGACCTCGGCCAGCGCCGCGCCGTAGGCGAAATACTTGAACGGGGTTCCGCTCATCGTGGCGGAATCCCAGCTCAGGCCCTCGGTCCGGTAGTACCCGGCGGCGGACAGGTGCACCCGGTCGAAGTAGGCCGCGTGCACGAGCTCGTCCCAGCCGAGTTCCTCGCCGGACGGGGTGCGCGCGGCGCCGCGGACGATCCGGACGTCGCTTTCCGGAACGCCGAGCTTGCCCGCCGCGACGGGGAGAAGCCGGTCGCGGATCTGCTCGCAGGCGTTCTTGACCGCGCCGCCGTTGAGGTCCGCGCCCGAACTCGCCGCGGTGGCCGAGGTGTTCGGCACCTTGTCCGTCCGGGTCGGGGCCAGCCGCACCTTCTCCGGCGGCACGCCCAGCGCGGTCGCGGCCACCTGCAGCATCTTCGTGTGCAGGCCCTGGCCCATTTCGGTGCCGCCGTGGTTGATCAGGACCGAACCGTCCTTGTACACGTGCACCAGCGCGCCGGCCTGGTTGAACGCGGTGAGGTTGAAGGAGATCCCGAACTTCACCGGCGTGATCGCGAGGCCGCGCTTGGAATGCGGATGCTTCGCGTTGTACGCCGCGATCTCGGCCTGCCGGCGTTCCGCGTCGCCCGAGTCGAGCAGTTGCTGCCAGATCCGGTGGATGCGTTCCGGGTGCCGCACCGGCATCCCGTACGGCGTGTCCTGGCCTTCGGAGTAGAAGTTGCGCCGCCGCAGCTCGGTCGGGTCGATGCCGAGCATCGGCGCGCAGCGGCCGAGAATGTCCTCGATCACCAGCATGCCTTGCGGCCCGCCGAAGCCGCGGAAGGCGGTCTGCGACGTCTTGTTCGTCTTCGCGATCCGCCCCATCGCACGGACGTGCGGAATCCAGTACGCGTTGTCGACGTGGCACAGCGCGCGGGCGAGCACCGGTTCGGACAGGTCGAGGCTCCAGCCGCCGTCCGCGGTCAGCACGACGTCCAGCGCCTGCAGCTTGCCGTCGGAGTCGAAGCCGACGCTCCACTCGGCGTGGAAACCGTGCCGTTTGCCGGTCATCGTCATGTCCTGGGTGCGGGTGAGCCGCAGCCGCACCGGACGCCCGGTGAGCGTCGCGCCGAGCGCGGCGACCGCGGCGTATCCGTGCGGCTGCCATTCCTTGCCGCCGAAGCCGCCGCCCATCCGCAGGCTCTGCACGGTGACCTCGTGGCTGTGCTTGCCCAGCACGTGCGCCACGATGTCCTGCGTTTCCGACGGATGCTGCGTGCTGCTCTGCACGAAAATCTGGTCGGACTCGTCCACGTGCGCCAGCGCGCACTGGGTTTCCAGGTAGAAGTGCTCCTGGCCGGCGAAGTCGAATTCGCCGCGGAAAACGTGCGCCGAACCGGCCATCGCCGGGTCGACGTCGCCGCGCGCCACCACTCGCGGCTCTCCTTGGAAACTGCCCGCGGCGATCGCCTCGCCGACGGTCACCAGCGACGGCAGGGCTTCGGTGTCCACTTCGACGGCCGCCGCGCCCAGCCGCGCCGCTTCCAGCGTTTCGCCGAGCACCCAGGCCACCGCGTGGCCGAAGAACATGACCTCGGACGGGAACAGCGGTTCGTCGTGGTGCACGCCGGAATCGTTGACCCCAGGGACATCCGCCGCAGTGAGGACGCGGACCACACCCGGCACGGCTTCGGCTGATTCGGTGCGGATCGCGAGCACCTTCGCGTGCGCCTCGTTTACCTGTACGGGGTATGCGTGCAGCACGTCTTTGGTGCGGGCGACGAGGTCGTCGGTGTACAGCGCGGTGCCCCGGACGTGCGCCGCGGCGGCTTCGTGCGGCCGGGCGATCCCGATGGACGGGCTTTCCGGGCGTTCGGACAAGGCGCTCATGCTCGTGCCCCCTCAAGAGAGTCGGCGTGCAGTTTCAGCAGGCTGCGGCCCAAAGTCGCGGCGCGGTAGGCAGCGCTCGCGCGGTGGTCGTCCATCGGTGTGCCCTCGCCGCGCAGGATTTCCGCGGCGGTGCGGACGGTTTCGTCGTTCCAAGGCTGTCCGACGAGCGCGGCTTCGGTGTCTTGAGCGCGGATCGGCGTCGCGGCGACCCCGCCGAGCCCGATCTGCGCGGTGCGCACGAGACCGTCTTCGATGTCGAGCGCGAACGCGACGGCGACGCTGGAAATGTCGTCGAACCGCCGCTTCGCGACCTTGTGGAACGCCGTGGTTCCGGCTAGCGGCAAGGGAATCCGCACCGAGCGGATCAGCTCGTCGTCACGCCGGACGCTCTGCCGGTAACCGGTGAAGTACTCGTCGAGCAGCACCTCGCGGTCTCCGTCTACAGAGGACAGCACGACACTCGCGCCGAGAGCGAGCAGAACCGGGGCGGAGTCGCCGATCGGCGAACCGGTGCCGAGGTTTCCGCCGAGGGTCGCGGCATTCCGGATCAGCCGGGACGCGAACTGCGGGATCAGCTGGCTCAGCAACGGCACCCGGCCGTCGAGGCGGCGGTCCATTTCGGTGAGGCTCAGCCCGGCCCCGATTTCGATCGTCTCCGCGCCGATGTCCAGCATTTGCAGCTCAGGCACGCGATCGATGGCGACGACACAGTCCGCCCGGACGCCGCGGATGTTCACCTCGACGCCCCAGTCCGTCGACCCGGCCACGAAAGTCGCGTTAGGACGGTCGTGGCGCAGCTGCAGCGCTTCGGTCCAGGTGGCCGGTCGGAGATAGTCCCGTCCGTCGCCGTGCAGTTGGGTCGCAACGGGTTCCGGTGCGCTGCAGGCCCGCCGCTGTGCCAGCGGATCCGACGCCGGGGGAGCGCCGAGCGCGTGCGCGGCGTCGCGGATCGGCCGGTATCCCGTGCAGCGGCAGAGGTTTCCGCTCAGCGCGTGGATGTCGAAACCGTTCGGCGCGTGGTCGTCGCCGGTCGCGTCGCGGTCGCCGCGGTAGTACTCGGCGGCCATGCTGCAGACGAACCCAGGAGTGCAGTAACCGCACTGGGATCCGCCGCGCACGGCCATTTCGTGCTGCACCGGGTGCAAGTCCTCTGTGGACCCGAGACCCTCGGCCGTCCACACCTCCTGCCCGTCGAGCGAACCGACCGGGGCGAGGCACGCGTTGATCGCGACCAGGTCCGTCGGGGATTCGACGCCGGGCCGCGCGACCAGGATCGCGCACGCGCCGCATTCGCCTTCGGCGCAGCCCTCCTTGCAGCTGGTCAGGCCCTGTCCGCGGAGCCAGTCCAGCGCCGTGGTGTGCACGGGAACGGCGCCGATCGCGGTGCGTTTCCCGTTGACGGTCACCTCGGGGTCGACCATCGGAGTTCCTCTCGTCTTTTCTCGGCTGGGGCCACGGCCGACGGCGCGCCGCGTCGGCGCAGGTCAGGGGACCGTGGGGGAGTTCGCGGCACCGGGGCTCTTGCCCGTGCGCGAGCGCGTGCCGAGCGGGGAGACCGCTCAGCGGCGCGTTGGCCAGCCGTGCGCGACGCGCCCCTTGTTCCAAGCGGACTGGCGCGTGCGCTGACGGAGGTCGGCGAGCTGACCGGAGGTCAGAAGCATCGCGCACCTCCTCGAGAGCGAACGGAACGGGCGGTGCGGGCACACCGCCGTTGACGAAGCGTAACGCCGGGCTCAGCGCGAGACAAGAGCCGGCGTCGCCCGAAAGGAGACCCAGGACACACTTCCAAATACCCCTAGGGGGTATAAGTTCGATCCCGTCGCCAGCGAACGAAGGAGAACCCGATGAACGTCAACGGCACTGCACTTTCGACCGGCGAGGTCCAGCTCGGCGTGGTGCACGCCCCGGCAACGGCGGGGGAGGGCGGCGAGCTTTCGTTCACCGTCGCCACCGCCGACGGGCAACCGGTAACCAAATACGAGGAGGCGCACGGCAAGCAGTTACACCTGATCGTGGTTCGCAACGACGGTGCGCATTTCCGGCACCGTCATCCGGTGCTCGACCCGGAAACCGGGGTCTGGGCGATCCCGTGGACTTGGGCAGCGGCAGGCACTTACCGCGTCTTCACCGACCTGACTCCGGCTGGTGGCGAAAGCGTCACGCTGTCGCGGACGGTCGAGGTCGCGGGTGACTACCAGCCGCAGGCCGCGGAGCCGGTCGCTACCAGCGTCGTCGACGGCTACGAAGTGACCCTCGAAGGCACGCTAGCGGCCGGCGTCGGAACGCTGCTGACCGCCCGCGTGACCCGCGACGGACAGCCGGTCACCGACCTGGAGCCGTATCTGGGTTCGTTCGGCCACCTGGTCGCGCTGCGCCAGGGCGACCTCGCCTACCTGCACATCCACGCGCTCGACGACGGGCAGCCCGGACCGGAGATCCGCTTCCACGCCGAGGCCCCGACGACCGGCCGGTACCTGCTGTACCTGGACTTCCAGGCCGAGGGCGTCGTGCGCACCGCCGCCTTCGTCCTCGACGCCGCCTGAGCAGCCGCCCGCATGCCGTGCTGCCGTTCCCCTTGAAGAGAAAGCGAAAAACGATGACCACCGCACAAGAAACCCGGCCGAACACCCTCCGCTGGTGGGCGCTCGGACTGATCGCCCTGGCCCAGTTCATGGTGATCATGGATACCTCGATCATCGGCGTCGCGCTGCCGCGCATGCGGGACGCCCTCGGATTCACGCCCAGCACGCTGTCCTGGGTCTTCAATGCCTACGTAATCGCCTTCGGCGGCCTGCTGCTGCTCGGCGGACGACTATCGGATTTGTTCGGCGCCAGAAAGCTTTTCGCCGCCGGATGGGCGATTCTGCTGGCCGGTTCGGTGCTCGCCGGGGCCGCCGGGAACGTGCCGGTCGAACTCGCCGGCCGGATCGTGCAGGGCGCTGGAGCCGCGCTCATCGCCCCGTCCGCGCTGACGCTGCTGATGATGCTCTTCGGCAGCAACCCGAAGGAACTCACGAAAGCCCTTGCGCTGTATGGCGCGGCGGCACCGGCTGGCGGTACCGCAGGAGTGTTTCTCGGCGGGGTGATCACGGAGTACCTGTCGTGGCCGTGGGTGTTCTACCTCAACGTGCCCATCGCCGTGCTCGCACTGTTTGCCACTCGCGCCGTCCTGCCCGGGGGAGCGATCGGAACCCGTGGCACGGTTGACATCATCGGTGCGCTGACTGTCACGCTTGGCCTCGGAACGCTGGTGTACGGGATCGTCCGCGCTCCGGAAGCGGGCTGGGCGGCCACCTGGATCGCGCTCGGTGCCGGTCTCGTGCTGCTGGCCGGTTTCGTGGTCCGGCAGGCGAAAGCCCGCACTCCGCTGATGCGGCTGTCGATCTTCCGCGCCCCGCGCCTCGGCGCGGCGAACCTGGCGCAGGTTTTCCTTGGTGCGGCGTGGATTCCGATGTGGTTCTTCCTGAACCTCTACCTGCAGCAGGTGCTCGGCTTCCGCGCCTTCCCGGCTGGTGCGGCGCTGCTGCCGATGACCGCGCTGATCATGCTGGGCATGATCGCCTTGGCCCCGCGAGTGATCGGCCGGTTCGGCCCGAAGCCGCCGATCGTCGCCGGACTCCTGTTGCTGGCGGCCGGGCTGGGCTGGCTCGCGCTGGTCCGGGCGGATGGCAGCTTCTGGGTGGACGTCCTGCCCGCGTCGCTCGTGGCGGCGCTGGGGATGTCGCTGGCGTTCATCCCGTCGCTCAGCACGGCGATTTCGTCGGCCCGGCCGGAAGAAGGCGGGCTCGCGTCGGGGATCGTGAACACCGGCTACCAGGTGGGCTCGGCGCTGGGGCTGGCCGTGATGACCGCGCTGGCGGCCGCTTCGGGTGCCAGCGCGCTCGGTGACGCAGCGGCTCTGACGAACGGCTACTCGGTCGCCTTCATCGGCTCGGCCGTGATCGCCCTCGCCGGTGCTGGCCTCGCGGCTCTCACCTTCCGCCGCCAGTAGGTCCGTGAAGGGCTCCTTGAGGGAATCAGATTCCCTCAAGGAGCCCTTCACGTCACGCCTTTGTTTCGGCGGGTTTCCAGATGCGACCGTGGAGGCCGACGAACAGCAGGACGAACGCGACAGTCAGCAGGATGTGCCCCAGCCCGGCGATTCCGGCGATCGCCGCGCCGGATTCCTTGCCCAGCACGGTGAGCGTGCCGTGCACGACCATCCCGCCGACGGTGACGAACATCCCGGCGTGGTAGATCCAGAAAAACGGCGCGAACGACCTCGTCGCCGACAGGGTGAACACCTTGTCCAGCACCAGCACGATCAGGAACACCAGCGTCCCGAGCGCGAGCAGGTGGGTGTGCACAATGGACAGCTGGGTGTCGCCGGTGAAGTTCTTCGCCTTGGTCAGCTCGCGGTAGTAGAGCCCGCCGAGCAGGCCGAGGATCGTGTAGATCGCGGCGGCCCAGTAGATCTTCTTCGTCATCGGTTCTCCTCGGCTCCGGCCCGGGCCGGCTGGTGGATCCGTCCGTCGACGACCTCGTGCACCGAGTCGACCCCTTCGAGGTGGGAGCGGTCGTGGGTGACCAGTACGGTTGCCGTCGCCTGTCGGTGCGTGATCGTAGTGAGCAGATCGACGACCGCCGCGCCGCGGTCCTGGTCCAGTGCGCTCGTCGGCTCGTCGACCAGCAGCACGGCGGGCTCGTTCATCAAGGCGCGCGCGATGTTCACCCGCTGCTGCTGCCCGCCGGAAAGCCGGCCCGGCCGGTGCGTCGCACGATCGGCGAGCCCGACGGCGTCGAGCAGCTCCTTCGCTCGTTTCGTCGCCTCGCTGCGCGGTGTTCCGCTCAGGTGCGCCATGACTTCCAGCTGTTCCGCCGCGGTGAGCGACGCGAGCAGATTCGGTTGCTGGAACACGATCCCGATCTTGGTGCGACGCAGTTCCGCCAGCGCGGCCCGGTCCAGGCCGGCGGTGTCGACACCACCGACGACCACGCGTCCGCGATCGGGCCGGATGAGCGTCGCGGCGACGGCGAGCAGGCTCGACTTGCCGGACCCGGACGGCCCGACCACCGCGGCGACGCTTCCGGCGGGCACGTGGAGGTCGACCTGGTCGAGGGCGGTGAGGCGGGAATCGCCGTCGGGGTAGGTGAGGGTGATGCCGGACAGATTCAGGCTCATCAGTGCGCTCCGGAGGTGAGGGCGGTCAGCGGGTCGACGGAGGTGATGCGGCGGACCGCCAGCGCGGCGCCGAGCACGCCGAGGACCACCAGCACCGCCGCCGGGCCGAGCAGCGTGCCCGCGCTGAGCACGAACGGCACCGTTCCCGACGCGACCGCTCCAAGCGCGGCGGCGAGCCCGGTCCCGAGCGCCGTCCCGCCGATCAGCAGCACGACGGCTTGGCCAAGCGCGTCCCGGAGCAGGTACTTCGTGGTCGCGCCGAGCGCTTTCAGCACCGCGATGTCGCGGCTGCGCTGGATCGTCCACACGGTGAAGAACGCGCCGATCACCAACGCGGAGATCACGAACAGAAAGCCGCGCATCAGCTGGAGCGAGCCGTTTTCCGCCGAGTAGGAACCGATCGCGGACAACGCGTCGTCCTTCGTGACAGTGCGGGTGCCGAGGCGTGCGTCCGCTGCGGTGAGGTCGGCGGACTTGTCAGTGGTCACCGCGAGCACTGTCGCGTTTGGACCGGCGAAGTGCGTCCACACGACCGGGAGATGGCTGTACGATGCGTCTCCATTGACGGCGGCCACAGTGACTTTGTGGCCTTGCAGGGTGAGCTGGTCGCCTTCGTGGGCCTTCAACGCGTCCGCCGCACCCGTGGACAGCACGGCTGTACCCGGGCTCGAGTTCCGGACCCCGAACGCCGCCAGCGTCGCGGTGCGCTCGCCGACCGCCGCGCTGGCCGTGCTGATCGCGATCGGCTCGGCGCTGGTCACTCCCGGAACACGGGCGTACTGCTCGGCCTGGTCTTGGGTCACTGTGGACTGTCCAAACGAGAGGGATCCGCTGCCGGGTTCGGCGAAGACCAGATGATCGGCCCGCAACCCGGTGATCGCGGACGTGCTCTGCGCGGCCAGCCCCGCGGTGAGTCCGGACAGCAGTCCGACCAGCAACGTCATCAGCACGACGACGGTCCCCATCAACGCGAACCGCCCCTTGGCGAAGCGCAGATCCCGCCACGCGACGAACATGTGCATGCCTTCCTTCTCGGTGTGCCTTCCAGCCTCGTCCGGACAGGGCGCGGGGACATCGCGCCGCGGATGGCCTCCCGGGAATCGATGGACGCACTCGCCGCTCAACCTTTCGATTGATGCGGATTCCCGGCGGAGCACGGACAATCGACCGCAGGAGGCTTTTTGGTGAACCCGCACACCCTCGACCGGCCGTTGCGCGTGCTGCGCGTCTGCCTGCACCTCCTGCTGGCCGGGCTCTTGGTGCTCGCCGTCGCGCGCGCGTTCTCCGACGGCGCGGCGAACGCACCCGCGGTACTGGCGGGCGCGCTCGTGATGGGCGGCGTCTACACCGCGGGCCCGCTGCTGCCCCGCGTCGGCAGGCTGCCGGCCGCGACGGCCGGATGGCTGGCCGTGCTGGGCCTCGCGTGGCTAGTCCTGCTGTGGCTCACACCGGACGGGGTGTGGCTGGCTTTCCCGCTGTACTTCCTGCAAATGCACCTGCTGCCGACTCGCTGGGGTCCGGCCGTCGTCGCGCTCACCACGGTCCTGGCGATCGCCGGTTTCACGCGCCACCAAGGCGGATTCAGCGTCGGCGTGATCATCGGGCCAGCGTTGGGTGCCGCGGTCGCGATCGCCACCGTGCTCGGCTACCAGGCGCTCTACCGCGAAAGCGAACAACGGCGGCACCTCATCGAGGAACTGCGCGAGACCCGCAACGACCTCGCCGCGATGGAACATTCCGCCGGCGTCCTGGCCGAACGCGAACGCCTCGCCCGGGAAATCCACGACACGCTGGCGCAGGGCCTCTCGAGCATCCACCTGCTGCTCCGCGCCGCTGAACGCGCCTTGCCAGACCGTCCCGAGGCCGCCGTCCCGCACGTGACGCAGGCCCGGCAAGCCGCCCAAGACAACCTCACCGAAGCACGCCGCCTCGTCTACGCCCTGGCTCCGGTTGAGCTGGAAGGCGCTTCCTTGCCCGCCGCCCTGGAACGCCTTTGCGCGACCACAGCGCAGCGTTCCGGCCTGACCGTCCACTTTCACCTCAGCGGCACCCCGTTCGACGTGCCGACCGCGTACGAGGTAGCCCTGCTGCGGATCGCCCAGTCGGCGCTGGCCAACACCGTCCTGCACGCCGCCGCCAGCCGCGCCGAGCTGACCTTGAGCTACATGGACACGAGCGTCACCCTGGATGCCGTGGACGACGGCATCGGCTTCGACCCGCAAGAAGTACGCGGCGGCAGCGGCTTCGGCCTGCCCGCGATGCGCGCCCGCGCCCGCTCCCTGGGCGGCTCGTGGACAGTGGAATCCGCACCGGGCAACGGCACCGCACTGGCAGTGAGCTTCCCCGTGGACCCGCGATGATCCGCCTCCTGCTGGCCGACGACCACCCCGTGGTCCGCGCCGGCTTGCGCGCCGTCCTGGAGACTGAACCGGACCTGGAAGTCGTCGCCGAAGCCTCCTCCGCGGAGGAAGCCGTGCGCTTGGCAGGCGAGGTGGACGTCGTGCTGATGGACCTCCAATTCGGCTCCGGAATGCACGGCTCCGAAGCCACCGCGGCGATCACTGCTTCGGCGGACGCGCCGAAAGTCCTGGTCCTGACGACGTACGACACCGACGGCGATATCCTGGCCGCCATCGAAGCGGGGGCGACCGGGTATCTGCTGAAGGACGCCCCACCGGAGGACCTCGCCGCCGCAGTGCGGAACGCCGCTACTGGACAGACCGTCCTGGCCCCCGCGGTCGCGCATCGGCTGATGACCCGCATGCGCACTCCCGCGGCCGCTTTGTCGCCACGGGAGATCGAGGTGCTGGGTCTGGTCGCGGACGGGTTGTCGAATCTGGAGATCAGCAAACGGCTGTTTTTGAGCCAGGCGACGGTGAAATCGCATCTGGTGCACATCTACACGAAACTCGGAGTGGATTCCCGGACCGCGGCGGTGGCGGCTGGGAAAGCACAGGGCCTGATCCGCCGCTGACGGTTCGCGGCCGGGGTTCGGCGGCGTCTGCGGAGTCGCCGCCTCAAGTGCGTGAGGGGAACCCTCAGGGAATCTGAGTACGTGAGGGTTCCCCTCACGGACGTGAGCAAGCGGTGATGAGGGGACAATCGCTGGCTCCCGGACCCGCTGGCCGCTTCGTGCGGCGGAATTCCCGCACCGCATCCAGGTGACGGGAGTAGTCCGGGCCGCCGGAGCGGGCGACAATACCCAAGGCCCACCGGGGAGGAGGCGCGCTGATGAACCTGTTCGCGATGGCCGTCGTCCTCCTCGCCGGGCTGGCCGGGCCGCTCCTGGCCACCCCGAAACGCGCTCGCATCCCGATCGTCGTCGGGGAAATCCTCCTCGGCGTGGCAGTCGGCCGAACCGGGCTCGGCTGGGTGAAAGCCGACGATCCGATCCTCTCCTACGTCGCCTCCGCCGGGTTCGCGCTGGTGATGCTGGTCGCGGGCAGTCACGTGCCGTTGCGGGACTCCGCACTGCGCGTGGCGGCCGGGCGAGGGGCGTTGCTGGCCGCGTTGGTGGGCGTGTTGTCGGTGCCCGCCGGATTCGGGGTGGCGGCGCTCGTCGGCACCGGGCACGGGCTGCTGTACGCCGTGCTCCTCGCGTCCAGTTCCGCGGCGCTGGTGATGCCGGTCCTGGACGAGACGAAGCTCGCCACCCCGCCCGCGCTGGCCTTGATCGTGCAGGTCGCGATCGCGGACACGGCGTGCATCGTGGCGCTTCCGCTGGCAGCCGCGCCGCAGAAAGCCGGGCGGGCGGCGCTGGGGGCGCTCGCGGTCATCGCGGCCGGGGCGGTGTGGTTTGTGGTGCTGCGGTGGCTGCATGCTCGCGGCCTCGTCGACAAAGCACACGACCTCAGCAAGTCCCGGCACTTCGGCCTCGAACTCCGGATCGCGTTGATTGTCCTTTTCGGACTCGCGGGGCTGGCTCAGCTGGTCGGGGTGTCGGTGATGCTCGCGGGGTTCGTCGCGGGACTCGCGCTGGCCGCGGTGGGGGAGCCGCGCCGGCTTGCCCGGCAGTTGTTCGGGGTGACCGACGGCTTCCTCGGGCCGGTGTTTTTCGTGTGGCTGGGCGCTTCGCTCGATTTGCGCGCGCTCGGCCAGCATCCGGTGATGCTCGTGCTGGCGGCGCTGATCGCGGCCGGTTCCGTCGTGGTCCACGGTGCGACGCGGCTGCTGGGACAGCCGTTGCCGCTGGCGGTGCTCGCGGGCGCGCAGCTGGGAGTGCCGGTCGCGGCGGTCACGATCGGCACGCGCGAACAATTGCTCGCTCCGGGCGAGGGCGGGGCGATTCTCGCCGCGGCGCTCATCAGCGTCGCGGTGACGGCTTGGGCCGCGTCCCGTGCGGTCAAAGAACGAACCGACGAATCGAGGGAGGCGTCATGAAGGAACACTGGAAAGACGAACCGGACGATCACGATTATCCGGCAGCATTCGACTATCTCACCCTCGTCGCGCCCGAGGAGACCGTGACCGGTCTGGTCGCTCAGCTGAAGCAGGCGGACCTGACGCACCGCAAGGCCAAGGACATCCTCCGCGCGAGCAGGCTGAAGCTCCTGCCCGAGGACAACGCGCACGTCGCCAAGGACCTCGAGAAGGTCAAGGACGGCAAGGCGCTCTCGCCGGTCCTGCTCGTCCGCGGCCACGGCCACCCCGGTTTCGCGACCGCCGACGACCTGGTCATCGCGGACGGTTACCACCGCGTGTGCGCTTCGTATCACCTCGACGAAAATGCCGACATTCCGTGCAAATTGATTTAATGCCCGGTCTGGATTCCGAAATGATTGCGAAGGCCCGCCGGTCGTAACGCCTGCTCCCGGCTGTCGATCTTTCGATGCGAGATCGACGAGACAGGCGGAGCGAGTGGACGACCACAACATCGAGAGCCACCCGGACCTGATGGATCCGGATTGGCAGCGGCATGCCGAGAAAGAAGCCTGGACCGGCCTGCGCCGCGACCGCCGGAGGGCGCGTCGGCGCAGGTCGGCCGCCATCTGGGGCGCGGTGGTGATCGTCGTGGCGGCGGCCGGGTTCTACCTGTGGAAACAGGGGACGCGCGCGGAGGAAGTCGCCGGGAGCAGCCCGGCCGTGCGCACGCCGACCACCACCGCGCCCGCGCCGACCGACCTTCCCGACTACGGGCACGTCGACCTGCGGCGGCCGTTCGACAACACCCCGGCGCAGAACTGGCCCGAGGGCATCGCCGGGCTGACCGTCCCGGCCCCGGCGAAGGTCGGCTCGTTCTCGGAGAAGCAGGTCGGCGACGCGCAGGCGCAGGTCAAGCACGCGGTCGAGGTCGCGCAGTTCGACAAGGAGGTCCTGGAGGGGCACCACCCGGACGGCTACATCGGGCTTTTCGCGCCGGACGTCCGGCAGGACCTCCAAGCCAATCCTCAAGCCTACCTGATCTACCTTGAGGACGGCAATCACCTCCTGCCCGTGCAGCCGAGAATGTCCGGGAAGATGACCGTGGCGCCGGGCAAGGCCGGGGAGCTGTACCTGCACGTCTCGTACGTCGTGGCTTACGCCTTCGACCCCGGCAGCCGCGTGATCGAGGGCCCGGGCGACCTGGAACCGTTCGTGCGGGTCGACACCGACTTCATCGTGCGCAGCGGCTCGTCCTGGGCACCGGGCAGCCGCGGCCTGTGGACGGCCAAGTTCCACAGGTACTTCTCCAGAATGTCGTGCGACGCCGTCAAGAAGCACCTGCTCGCCCCCGAGTTCGCCGATCCGTACTTCACCGGCCCCTCGTTGTCTCCGGAGCCGGGGCAGTTCGATCCGAACAAACCCGTTCCGACGAAGGGAAACTGCGAAGAGTGACAGGTCCCGGAACCGATCGGGGATTCTCCTGACAGCCGCCGGAACCCGGCCCGGTACCATCACTCCCGATGATCACGAATGTGTCTCGGCGGTCCGGGTCCGGCGCCGTCGCCCCGTGGCGGGTCGACGAGGTCGGGCGGAAGGTGCGGCTGCGCGAGGTCCGCCCCGGCGACCAGCGCACCCTCGCCGGATTCGACCGGGACTCCGTGCGCGTCCGGGATCCCCAGGTCGGCGGCTACCGGCACTGGGCGACCCATCGCGGGCACGCCTCCCCGGACGGGTTCCACTTCGCGATCGAGACGCTGCACAACCGCACGCTGGTCGGTTCCGTCTGGGTCGAAACGGACCCGTACTCCGGCCGGTTCAGCTACGGCGTCGGCATCGGCCCGCAGCACCGCCGCTGCGGTTACGCCGCCGACGCCGTCGCGCTGCTGCTGGCGTTCATGTTCGAACGGTGCCGGTACCGGGCGTGCGAGGTGAGCGTCAACGGGAGCAACTTCGCGTCGTTGTCGCTGCACGGCGAGCTGGGCTTTCGCGAGGCGGCCCGGCTTCGGGACGAGGAGTTGCTGCGCGGCGAGATCAAGTACCCGGTCCTGATGAGCATTACCGCCGAACAGTTCGCCGCGCGGAACCTGGCACTGGCGGCTCGCGGCTCGGGCCGGTCGTCCTCGCGCGGACGCCATTGGCGGGTGCAGCGGCCGGGACGGCACCGCCGCATCGCGTACTCCGCCGGCGGCTAGCTCCCATTTCTCCAAGCCCCCGGCGCGCCCGTCTGCGACGCTGACCGGGTGATCAAGCGCATCATCGCCTACGTCGAAGGCCCCGACGACGCCGCGACCCGCGATTTCTACGTAAACGTCCTCGGCCTCGACGTCGCCATGGAGGATCCCGTGCTCGGCCTCCGCGGCGGCGACGACCCGGACGGCCAGGTGCTGGTCCTTCCGCCCGGCAGCACCGATCCCTTGCCGCACTGGGGAATCGACCTCGGCGAACCGGAGGCGGTCGAGCGAGCCCACGCCGAAGCGGTCCGGCGCGGGCTGCGCGTCGTCTACCCGCTCACCGACGAATCCTGGGGCGTGCGGCGGTTTTTCGTCGAGGATCCGGGCGGCACCGTCGTCAACGTGCTCGCCCACGTGACGGGCAGTTCGCGTACCGAGTAGAAGATCGCCTTCTCCTTGAACTCCAAGCGATTCAGCGGCACCGCCAACTCCAATGTCGGAACCCTCCGGCGCAACGTGGCGTACGCGATCTCCAGTTCGACCCTGGCCAGCGGCGCGCCGAGGCAGAGGTGCCGTCCGTAGCCGAACGCGACGTGGTGGCGCGCGGACCGGCGGAGGTCGAGCCGGTCGGGATCCGGGAAGGCCAGCGGATCCCGGTTCGCGGTGCTCTTCACCGCGACGATGCCCTCGCCCGCGCGGATCAGCTGTCCGCCGATCTCCAGATCCGCCAACGCCACGCGACGCGCCTCGGTGTGCGTGATCGACAGGTACCGCAACAGTTCTTCCACCGGATCGGCTGACGTGTCGTGGAACTGCTCGCGGTGCGTCACCAGCACAGCCGTGCCCAACGCGATCATGGCGGCGGTGGTGTCGTGACCTGCCACCAGCAGAAGTTGACCCAGCACGGCGATCTCGTGCGGGGTCATCGCCTCGCGTTGTTCGACGGCCAGCTTGCTCAGCAGATCATCGCCCGGTTCCGCGGCCTTCGCGGCAACGAGGTCCTCGAGGTACGCGTTCAGCTCCTCGCTGGCGGTCACCGCGCGCCCCGGGTCGGGGTCGTCCATGACGAGCGTGCGGGCCACTCCCTGAAAGAAGTCGCGATCGGCGTAGGGAACGCCGAGCAGCTCGCAGATCACTAGCGAGGGGAGCGGCATCGCGAACGCCTCGACCAGATCGGCCGGGTTCGGTCCGGCGAGCATGCGGTCGAGGAGATCGTCGACCAGTTGCTGGATCCGCGGCCGCAGCGCTGCCATTTTCCGGACGGTGAATTCCGGGGCCAGAATCCGCCGCTGCGCGGTGTGCTCCGGCGGATCCATCTGCATCAACGTTTTCATCTGCGCGTCGCGCGCCTTGCTGACCGCGTTGGTGTGCGGGAAACCAGGCTGCGTGACGTCGACGCTGACCCGCGGATCCGCCAGCACCGCACGGACATCGGCGTACCGGGTGATCAGCCAGGGCTCGCTGCCGTCCCACAGCCGCACCCGCGACACCGGCGGCCGGCTCGTCAATCCGGGTGCCGGGGCGAAGGGGCAGCCCGCCGCCCGCGCCATGGGGAAGGTTTCGCTGTCGGTCATGTGAGCTCCTCACGTTGGGGTTCGGAGCTGAAGCATGGCTTCGCGGGCGGGCCTGGTAATCAGGCAAAACGGACGTGAACCGCGTCACAGCGGGTCTTCTCGGTAGTGCAGTGTGTGGAGGCTCGCGTACTTCGGCATCGTGGCCGGACCCGCTGAGAACCCCGTGCACTGCTGAAAAACCTCAAATCAAGCGGTGCGGTCAGTTCTCCTCGGCGTCGGGCCGTTCGACCACGCTCCACAGGAACGAATGCCTGCGCCCGGTCGGCTCCTCGCGCGCGACGAACTCGTCCAGCAGGGCGTCCAATCGCGACTGCAACTCGGCTGCCGCCTCGTCGCTGAGGCGGACCACGCCGCGGCGGGTCTGCTGGATCGATGCTGGGTCGCTCTCGATCATTTCGGCGCGATGTGCGTCCAAAGTGGCGAGTTCGACGCGGGCGGTCAGTGCGGGATCGCCCGCCTGGTCCAGGTCGAGGTGCCAGGTCCGTCGTGTAGTCCGGTAGGGGCGTTCCCAGGCGCCGAGGTCGCTGCGGCGGGCCGGTTCGGCGACGAGGAAACCGGCTTCCGCGAGGGCGTGCACCCGGCGCAGCACGGTCGCCGGCGACTCTTCGAGCCGCTTCGCCAGCTGCTGGTTCGTCCGCGCGGTGTCCAGGCACAGCCGGAGGATCCGCCAGCTCAGCGGGTGGGCGAGCGCGCGGAGGTCGTCGGCGGTCGCCTGGCGCGGGAGGGGGTCGTCCATTGACAGCAGCTTAGCCGATTTGCTTCGATGGTATCGATATCAGAAAGTGAAATCACTGGAGGTCGGGTGCGCCGCATCGAGTCGTACGTCGAGCAGTACCGGGAGCGGCACGAGGCGGAGCTGGCCGAGTGGATCGCCGTGCCGAGCGTGAGCGCCACCGGTGAGGGCATGGCGGAGGCGGCCGAGTTCGCCTGTGGGTTGCTGCGGCGCAGCGGGCTCGAAGCGCGGCAGGTCGAGACCGGCGGCTGGCCGTTGGTGGTGGGGAGCGCAGAAGGTCCGGCGGGCGCTCCGCATGTGGTGATCTACGGCCATTACGACGTGCAGCCGGCCGGGCCGCTCGCGGCCTGGGACAGCCCGCCGTTCGAGGCCACCGTCCGCGACGGCCGGATGTACGGGCGCGGCACGGGGGACAACAAGGGGCAGCACCTCGCGCAGCTGCTCGCGTTGCGGGCGCTCGCCGAGACCGGCGAACTGCCGTGCAGCGTGACCGTGTTGCTCGACGGCGAGGAAGAGATCGGCAGTCCGAACCTGGAATCAGCGCTGGCGGGTCTGCGCGACGAATGGGACGCGGACCTCGTGCTGTGGAGCGACGGTCCGGTGCACGACAGCGGCGAGCCGACGGTCAGTCTCGGCGTGCGCGGTGCGGTCCGGTTCGAGATTCGGGTGCATGGCGCGCCCGCGGCGCTGCATTCGGGAAACTGGGGCGGCGTCGGGCCGAACCCGGCGTGGGAGCTGGTGTGGCTGCTGTCGACGATGCGCTCGCCGGAGGGCGAGATCCTGGTCAGGGGAATCGCCGACGGAATGGTCCCGCTGAGCCCGTCGGAACGGGACGCACTGGACGCGCTCCCGGTCGACGTTCCCGCCGCGCTCGCCGAGGTCGGGCTGGACCGGATGGACGTTCCCGAAGGCGTCGGTTTCAACGATCGCCTGGCGTTGCCGACTTTCAGCATCAATTCACTGTCCTGTTTGGACGAGGGTGACCACCGCACGGTCATCCCGGCGGTCGCGGTCGCCCGCTGTGACATCCGGACTGTCGGCGGCCAGCGTGCCTCGACGGTCATCGAGGCGTTGCGCGCGCACCTCGCCGAACACCTGCCGCACGCTGAACTGCACGTGCCGGGCGGGCTGATGGAAGCGTCCCGGACGTTGCCGGAATCGCCTTACACGACGGTGATCACCGAGGCGGTCAGCGCGGCTGCCGGACGTCCGGCGCTGCTGGTGCCCGCGATGGGCGGCAGCCTGCCGATCGCCGCGCTGTCCGACGGGCTCGGGCTGCCGTGCTACGGAATCCCGCTGGCGAATGTCGACGAGCACAATCACGGCCCGAACGAGAATTTCGAACTCGCCCGTTTCCGCGCCGGGATCACCGCCGCCGCGAACGTCTTGCTCGAACTGGGAAAGCTCCGCTGAATTCCCGCACATGGTTGCTCCGGGCCGGTGTGCCCGGAGCCGCGATTCACCGATGATGCCGAACCGCTGACGCACCGCCTCGGAGGCGACCATGTCGATTCCCGCCCCGGATTCCCCTGCCACCAAGGACAATCCTCCCGAAGAAGCATCCTCGCCGCGCTCGTCCCGGATCGTGCTTGCGGCCACGATCGGCAACACCCTGGAATGGTTCAGCCTCGGGGCTTACACGCTGTTCGCCGACGTCCTGGCCAAACAGTTCTTCCCCGCGACCGATCCGGCGGTGTCGCTGATGCTGGCTTTCGCCAGTGTCGCGGTCGCGTATTTGATCCGCCCGTTCGGTGGAATGATTCTCGGCTCGTACGCCGACCGGGCGGGCCGCAAAGCCGCGCTGGTGTGGTCGATCCGGATCATGGCGGTGGCGTCGCTGCTCATCGCGATCATGCCGAACTACGCGACGATCGGGATCGCGGCCCCGATCGGGCTGGTGTTCGCCAATCTGCTGCAGGGCTTCTCGGCGGGCGGCGAATTCGGCAGCGCGACCGCGTATCTGGTGGAGAGCAATCGGAAACGCCGCGGGTTCATGGGCAGCTGGGGCGCGGCGAGCCAGGGCCTGAGCACGTTGCTGGGCATCGTGTTCGCCGCGGTGCTGAGCGCGGTGCTCACCGACCAGCAGCTCGGGTCGTGGGGCTGGCGGATCCCGTTCGCCTTCGGCCTGCTGATCGCCCCGATCGGCTACTACATCCGGCGGCACGTGGAGGAATCCCCGGTGTTCGAGGAAGACGCCGCCGAGGCGCCGCTGCGGGAGGTCCTGCGCTCGCAGAAGACCCGGATCCTGGTCGCGATGGGCGCGATGGCGGTGTCCACCGCGATCAGCTACCTGATCATCTACATGCCGACCTTCGCCATCCGGAACCTCGGACTGCCCAAATCGCTGGCCTTCACCACGACGATCGTCACCCAGATCGTGCTGACCGTGCTCGCGCCGGTCGCCGGGCGGCTGTCCGACCGGACCGGCCGGATCCCGCTGATGGCCGCGGCGTGCTCGGTGATGCTGCTGTCGATTTTCCCGCTGTTCCTCGCGCTGAACAGCCAGCCGACGTTCGCGGTGATGACCGCGGTGATGGCCGCGATCGGATTGGTGAAGGTCTGGTACGTCGGCCCGCTGGGCACGATGATGGCCGACGTCTTCCCGACCCGGACCCGCGCGACCGGGCTGTCGGTCAGCTACAACATCACGGCTTCGCTTTTCGGCGGTTTTACGCCATTGGTGGTGATTTGGCTGATTCAGCTCACCGGGAGCAATCTGGCACCGAGCTATTACGTGATGGCGCTGGCGGTGCTGAGCCTCAGCGCGCTGGTTTTCGCCCGGCGGCGGCTGCGGGTGCGCTGAACTGTCCTTTGTGGACTTACAGGGCGATTCAGATGGCGCGCAACCTCCCGGCGGGTTGCGCGTCATTCTCTCCATAGCCGGACCGCGGAGGTCCGGCCTGGGAGGGGATTTGTCATGACTGAGTTGAGAATCCGAAGATCGGTGCTGGGCGCGGGAGCTCTGGTGCTGATCGCTGCGGCGGTCACGGCCTGCGCTTCAGGTCCCGCGGACACGGCGGGGCCCGCGCTGACTCCGACCGTCAGCGAAACCGTGACCACACCACCAGCCACCTCGACCGCACCGTCCGCAGTGCCTGTAGCGTCCGCCGCTAACCATGCTGTGGCACCGCCTGCGAAGCGTTTAGACGTTACTCCTCAGCCGTCGCCAACCATCTATCGGTGCGAGGGCAACGCTGTCGCCAAACCTTCGTGGCTGAACCTGGCGTGTGCGGACCAGAAAATGGGGATCGACCAGCTGCACTGGTCGGGCTGGGGCTCGGCGACCGCGCACGCCACTGGCAGTTTCTGGGAATACGACTGCATACCTGATTGCACGTCCGGAAAGCTGGTTTCGGTCCGGACATCGGTGACGGTCAGCGGGTTGACCGACGGCCACTACACCCGATTGCACGTTACGGCGACACCGCCCCCGGCGCAGCCGCACGACTACCTTCTGACGAAAGCTGGCCCCGAGGCGGCATAGGAAACGGGTGCCGTGCACGCACGGCACCCGCCCGGGGAATGCCTACGGATGCGTCCGGAAAGCATCCACAATCAGATAACTGCCGTTCTTCATCGTGCCGGTGATCGTATGCACCCCCGGCTGCAGGCCGGAAACAGTCGCCACCGTCGACTGGTACTGCCGGGTCGGCGTGACGAAGCTGACCGTCCGGTAAGGCGCGCCGTCGAGGGTGAGGTCGACGTCGCCCTCGTCGGTATTGGTTTCGGAAATAATGTCGATTCCCGTTCCATAGAACGTCAAACTCCACGAATCGCCGACGTTCTGGGTCGCCCAGATGTCGTCGAGGTACGAGTTCGCGCCCCCGGCCGAACTGCCCCGCCAGATCCATCCCGACGACGGCGCGCCGGTGTTGGTGTAGACGACGCCGGAAGTGTTGTTGAGGACTTCGGCTTCCGTTGTCTTGGCGAGACGCAAGGTGACGTCGGCCTGCCCGCGCCGCACGGTCAGCGTGATCGGCGCACCCGGCGCGAGTTTGTTGTAACTGAGCCAGAAAGTGTTGCGATCGTCAGTCACTGGGGTGCCGTTGACGGCCGTGATGTCGTCACCGGTCTTCAGCCCGTTCTGCGCCGCGTAACTGCCCGGCGGCACAGTGGGGAGATAGAGGCCGTACGGCTTGGTCAAGCCGAGTGACGACTGGACAGCGAGCGACGGGATGTTCGTCGCGGTGGCACCCATCAGCTGTTCGGGCTGGACGATCATCCCGTTGGCGGGCCCGCCGGCCCCAGGGCCGTAGGCGAAAACCGCCTTGGGCGGAAGCGGTGCGCCCGCGGAGCCGAAGCCGGTCATCGGGAAGTTGGCGTATCCGAGGCTGGCCGCGGGCGAGTCGGCGGCGACGGTGAAGTCGTAGCTGCCAAGGGGATCCGCCGCGGCGAACTTCGGGTCGGCGACGAGCGAATGCGGGTCCATGCCGGCGCGCACCCAGGCCGACTGCGGGTTGATCGTGGCCCCGTCCGCGGAAAGCGCCTCGTTGCCGCTGCCGTCGGGATTGACGTAGACCGGGTAGCTGTCGTTCCAGAAAAGGTTGCGGTCGACGCCGTACTTGGCGGTGACCGGGTTGTTCAGCACGTTGTTGTACGCCTGCGGCCCGAGAGTGATGTTGTGCTCGATGACGTCGCCGCAGTCGGAGTGGCTCACCTGTTCGTAGATCGAGCCGTCCACGAGCAGATTGTTCCGCACGGTGCGCTCGTACCCGTCGCGCAGTTTGATGCCGCCCTTGAGGACGAGGTTGTCCAGCAGACGGAAGTCGGACGACCCGTCGTCAAGATCGATGGCCCAGTCGCCCGCGTGCCAGAACCGGTTGTGCTGGATGGTGATCGGCCGGACGACGTCGAGCTTCATCAGGTGCCGGGCCTGCGCGTCGGTCAGCGCGGTGCCGGTGGAGCCTTCGAAACTCGTGCCCGGCGCGAGGGTGTTGTTGCCGGAACTGGCCCAGAACCGGCCGCGGCCCCACACGTTGACGGACCCGTTGTCGCCGGTTTCCTCGACGCAGTTGAAGAGGTCGTTGTTCTTGATGTCGTGCCCGCCCCAGGTGCCGTCCTCGATGTTGAGGCACGCGCGCGGGCTGTCGGAGATCGTGTTGCCGTCGACTGTCACGTCCGCGCTCATCGAGATGTTGACGCCGGAGGACTGCTTCTCGAACCGGCCCATGTTCTGCATGAGGTTGTTCCGCACGAGGATGTCGCGGGGGTAGTCGTCGCTCTTCGGCCCGGGCGCGGTGTCGGTGACCGCGATGTTGTCGTAGTAGTTGGCGGAGTAGTCGCGCACCGCGGTCGGCGAGCCGACGATCTGGACGTCCGTGGCTCCGTCGGACTCGAACTTGTTGTCGCTGATCGTGTTGTGCCGGTTGTAGCTGTCGAGGAAGACGCCGTTGCCGCCGAGCTGGTCGAAGAACGACCCGGTCACCGAGATGTCAGCGGCGTTCTTCAGAGATACCGCGCCTTTGCGGACCACCGCCCAGTCGCCCTTGGCGTCGGCTTCGAACGGGCTGGTGAAGAGCGTGCGGTGGGTCGCGGTGAAGTGCAGCCCGCGAAGGGCGATGTCGTGGACGGGGTCGGCCGCCGACGTCCCGGTCATCGTGATCAGCTGGTTCTGTTCCGCGGTTTCGACCGTCGCGTCGGAGAGATCGGTGCCCTCCGGCGGGTAGTAGAGCAACTGGCCGCTCGCCCGGTCGTAGTACCACTCGCCGGGCGCGTCGAGTTCTTCCTTGACGTTCTCGGCCATCGCGGGCCCGACCCGGCCGGGCCCGTTCCCCTTCGTCAGCCCGCAGTCCTGCGGCCGGTTGTTGTCGCCGACGTAATGCAGAGCGAGCCCGTCGCCGGTGCGCCCGCTGACGGTGAACGAGACGGAACCCCAGTCGCCGCAATGCATCGCGCGCACGAGGGCGGTCGACGGGTCCGACCATTTCGCCGATTCCCGCTCGAGGTCGGCCAGCGAGGTCGAGCCCTGGAGCCGGGCCGCGTTCGGGTCGTAATTCGGATAGCGGGCGAGGACCTGGCGTTGCCCGTTGACGAACAGACCGTCGAAGTCCAGCCCAGCCGGGACGCTCGCGGCCATGATCTTGCTGCCGGGCGCCGTGGGCTGCCACGCCGGACGCAGCGGCCGGCCGCCGCTGATCGTCACGGTCGCGCCGGTCGCCGGTTGCCAGGTCACGGTGTGGCCGTTGCGCCCGGAGTCCTGCGGGCCGAACGCCAGGGGAGCGGCGAGGTAGTAGGTGCCGCCGGCCAGCTGCACCACGATGTCCCGGTGGTTGCCGACGCCGGTGTCGAGCAGGTGCCGAACCCGTTGCTGCGCCTGCGAAAGCGAGCACGGACGCGGCTGGGTGCAGGGATTTCCGGGCGGAGCGTCAGCACCCGGAGCGGCGTAAACGGTCATCGGCGGCGGCCCGCTCGCTGCGGCTGGTGGGCCGAGCGCGAGCGTTCCGCCTAACCCGGCGACGGCGGACAGGACGAGGCTCAGAAGCCGGCGGTTCGCCATTCAGGTCCTCCTTGACCAGGCATCGCAGGTCCTGAGCGCCAGGACATCCGATGTCTAGGAGACTATGCAGCAGGGCGCATCGGTCGTCAAGGAGTTCTCCGGGTGGTATCCGGAGGTGGGGAAGTGACTGTTAATCAAGGAATCGAGGGCGGAGCTGCCCGGCAATGGCGAAGGTTGCGAGAGGTTTCACCGAGCCGGCTGAGGTGACCTGTACATCTGATCTTTGTTCGCCATGAGCGGCTCGCTGTCGCAGTCGGCTCGATAAGGGTTGCCTAACACCCAAGCCTCGGTTACCGTCCAAGTCCTCAGATGACATGAGGAGTTGAGATGAGCGATCTGACGCTGGCCGAGCTGGCGGCGGCGGTGCGGGCGCGCGAGGTGTCCCCGGTGGAGCTCACCGAGGAGTACCTGGCCCGGATCGACCGCGACAACGACCGGATCGGCGCTTACCTCGCCGTGGACCACGAGGGGGCGCTCGCGGCCGCGCGCGAGGCGGAGGCGCTGGTCCGGTCGGGCGCGCAGGACCTGCCGGTGTTGTGCGGGGTGCCGGTTTCGGTGAAGGACACGTGTCCGGTGAAAGGCCTCCGGTACACGGCGGGATCGGCGGTCTTCGCGGATCGGGTCGCCGAGGTGGACGCGGCGGTCGTGACGGAGTTGCGCCGGGCGGGCATGGTGGTGCTGGGCAAGACGAACGCGGCCGAGTTCGGCTGCTCCTCCTACACCGAGACGGTGTTCGGCGCGGCCCGCAATCCGCACGACCTCGCCCGTACCGCGGGCGGATCCAGCGGCGGGGCGGCCGCCTCGGTCGCGGCGGGACTGGCTCCGGCGGCGCACGGCAGCGACGGCGGCGGCTCGGTGCGGATCCCGGCCGCGTGCTGCGGTTTGGTGGGGATCAAGCCGACCAGAGGCAGAGTGAGCCCCGCTCCCGGCCCGGATTCGGCCGGGCTCGCCACCGCGGGGCCGATCGCCCGCACGGTCGCGGACGCCGCACTGCTGCTGGACGCGATGAGCACCGCGCGCCCCGGCGACACTCACCAGTTGCCGCCGGTGCCGGCCGGGCACTTCGCGAGCAGCGCCGAGCGCGACCCCGGACGGCTGCGGATCGGTGTGCTCCGAGGGCCGGAGAGCGACGACCCGTGGTGCCGGCGGGCGTGCGAAGACACCGTCGCGCTGCTTGCGGATCTGGGACACGACGTGGCGTACGCCGAGCCGACGGATCCGGACGACTATCGCGAAGAGTTCGCCGTCGTGTGGTCGTTGCTCGCCTGCTCGGTGCCGGTTCCCGCCGAGCGGGAGCAGGACCTGCTGCCGCTGACCCGCTGGCTGCGGGCGAAAGCCCGGGGCTACGACGCGGTGACGTTCATGTCCGCGCTGGTGTCGATGCAGGCCACCGCTCGCCGGATCGCCTCCCGCTACGACCGGTTCGACGTGGTCGTCAGTTCCGCCACGGCCGCGTTGCCGCCGCTGGTGGGCGGCCTCGTCGACGACGATCCCGCGCAGACCTTCGAGAACATGCTGGAGTTTCATCCGCTGACCCCGCTGGCCAACATCACCGGCCAGCCGTCGCTGACCGTCCCGGCGCTCCGGACTCCCGGCGGGCTGCCCGTCGGTGTGCTGCTCACCGGACGCTACGGCGCCGAGGCGACCCTCATTTCCGTTGCGGCACAACTGGAGAGGGCGAAGCGATGAAGAAGGCCCAACTGGGTTTCCTGACCGGGACCCATGTCGTCAACGACCTGTACCAAGGGGCAGTGCCCGCGCTGCTGCCGTTCATGATGAGCGAGCGCCACTACAGTTACGCGGCGGTGTCCGGAATCGCTTTGGCCGCAACGGGTTTGTCCAGTGTGGTGCAGCCGGTGTTCGGGATGGTCGTGGACCGGTCCGGGCGCTCCTGGCTGGCTCCGCTCGGTTTCCTCGTGGCCGCCGCAGGGATCGCCGGAGCCGGTTTCGCGGACGGGTACCTGGCCACGTGGATCTGCGTCGCCGTCGCCGGAATCGGGGTGGCCGCTTACCATCCGCCCGCCACCAACCAGGCCCGTGCGGCGGGCGGCAGGTCGCAGCGGGCCATGAGCCTGTTCTCGGTGGGCGGCACGCTGGGCAGTTCGCTCGCTCCCGCGCTCGTCACCGCGGTCGTCGGTTCGCTCGGCCTTTCGGGGACTTACTTGCTGGCGGTCCCGGCTGTCGTGATGGCGTTGCTGTGGCTGCTCAATCGTCGCAATGCGCTTGGCGTCACCGGAAGCGCGGCTAGGGAGTCCACTGTAGACATCTCGGATGACTGGCGGGCCTTCGGCAGGCTGGTCGCGGCGACTGTCGGGTGGTCGATCCCTTACGTGACAGTGAGTTCGCTGCTTTCGCTGTACGCGATCCGCGAACTGCACGCCTCGACCGCCGCCGCGGCGGTCACGCTGACCTCGTTCACGCTGGCCGGTGCCGCGGGCACCGTGCTCGGCGGGTGGCTCGGCGACCGGTTCGGCCGCTTGACGCCGATCAGGGCCGGGTACCTCCTTGGAGTTCCGGCGCTGGCCGGAGTGGTGTTCAGCCCGAGCTATCCCGTGCTGGAACTCAGCACCGTGCTGCTGGGGCTGGCGATGTTCCTGCCGTTCGCCAACCAGGTGACTCTCGCCCAGGACTACCTGCCCACGCGGCCCGGCACCGCCAGCGGGCTGACTCTCGGCCTGGCCATGTCGGTCGGCGGGCTGACCTCGCCGCTGTTCGGCTGGCTGGCCGACGCCGAGGGGTTGCGGTTCACCCTCGGCTCGGTGCTCGCGGTGTTCTGCGTCGCCGTGGTGTTCGGCATCCGGCTGCGCGACCGCGTCCTGCCTGTTCAGCCGTCTTTGGATTCATCTGAGGAGCTGGTGACCTGATAGATTGCCGGACGCCAGGCGGAGAGAGGAATGCGACATGACGGTCCGGTCGGTGCAGCGAACCTCCTTGGTCGACGCGGCGACGGCGGAGCTGCGCAGGCTGATCGGCGAGGGCGAGTGGCCGGTCGGGGCCAAACTGCCCAACGAGGTCGAGCTGAGCAAGCTGCTCGGCGTCGGCCGGTCCACCGCGAGGGAGGCGGTCCGGGCGCTGATCTCCGCCGGTCAGCTGTACTCCCAGCAGGGCTCGGGCACCTACGTCGCCTCCGCGACCCCACTGTCCGATTTGGACCGGAAGCTGCGCACGGCCGCGGCGATCGACGTGTACGAGGTCCGCGTCGCGCTGGAAGTCGAGGCGGGCAGCCTGGCCGCGACCCGCCGCACCGCCGCCGACCTCAAGGCGCTCCGCGAGGCGCTGGCGGCTCGTGACCGGGCCGGTTCGCTCCCCGAACTGCTCGACGCCGACCTCGCCTTCCACCGGGCAGTCGTGCTGGCCGCGCACAACCCGGTGCTGATCGACGTGTTCGACTCCTTCCTGGACGCCATGCGCGCGGTCTCCGCCGACGTCACCACCCTGGACGCAGCCGAGGTGAGCATGGACGAGCTGCACGAGGCCCACCACGGCCTCCTAGCCGCGATCGAGGCCGGTGACGCGGAGGCCGCCGCGCTGGCCACCCGCCGCAACGTCGAGCGCACCCTGGACCAGTTGCGCTAGGGGCGGGGCGGTGATCCTGCGACTGTTTTTGGACGGTCTCGCGGGAGCCAGGACTGCGAAGAGATCAGAACGGCGAAGACAATGAGGCCGCAGATCTCGACCAGGAATTTCGTGTCGTCGGGCAAGATTCGCAGGTTGAGTGCGATGTAGAGAAAGGCGAGAAGGCCGACGAGGAAACGCCGGATGTCGCTGCGCTGGTTGTCGAGAGTAACCGCGACCACGCCGATGACCAGGGGTGCGAGCATGACGAATACCCGTTGCGTGTCAGTGGCGACCATTCGTCCGGCGAGGCAGCAGAGTGCCAGGTAGCCGCTGGATACGAGCAGCGGATTGAACGGGCCTCGCTGACTACCTCGTGATCGTGTACCTTCCTTTTTCATTATTGGATTGCTGAGGCCAGCAGGAGGAGGGTTGCTGTGCGGCCGATCATAGTGCTTTTGTGCGACCCGGATACGCACAAGAAACTTGAGGCTCGATTGCGCGGAGCGGGACTCTATAAGAATGGTGAAATTTTCGACCATCTCTTGGCGGGAGACTGTAGTTTCGGCGTCGATTTCTCCGATGACGTTCTGGATGATTACTACGACTATGAGAAATCGGAACTCGTCGAACGATTCGGGTCGGTCGCGCCGGTCGCTATCGAGTATTCGAAGGTTTCGTGCATTCGCCCGCTCCTGCAGGTTGTACTGAGCGGTCTCTCCGGCCTTGTGGATACGGATTTCGACGAGCTCATAGAATTCGAAGAGGTCCTCGCGAGATTTTCTCGAGATCCCGATTGGGACTGGGCTAAGCGCAAAGCGGATTGACTGCGTTTCGTCCAGTTGCTCGATGTCGGATGCGGTGATATCGCCGAGTCGGCGTTGTGGAGGGTTCGGGCGAGCGCTGCTTCGGCTGGAGTGTCGAGGCTGTCTCGGCAGACCTCGGTCGCGGACGGCGCGGTCCCGGCAGATACGCACGGTCGACCCCGTTGACTCGCCGTGTTGTGACCGCCGATGTCGCCTCCCGAGGTTGCATCCGGGAGCCGCGCCGTTATCCTGCGACTAAGCAACCGCTTTAGGGGGAAAACCGGTGATGCATCCCTGATTCGGGGATGTCATGCCGATGAGTGTAACCCGCTCCAGCGGCCGCGGTCGGGAAAATAGCACTTTGGTGATGGTTGGTTCACACCGTGCCGTCATCGGAGCAAGCCTACGGAACCGAAGCCGCTCAAGGTCATGCCGTCGCATTGGTCTGATGTATCCTGATGTGCTGGGCGTATCGGACGCGTCACGGGTTCTGGGCCGTGAGCTGTGCTGAGGGTGAACTTCAGCTAAGCCTGGCCGTGGTAGGCGCGGTATGCGGCGTCCGTTGTGAGCCGGAGGCGGACATAGCTGTGATGCCGTTCCAGCGGCGCGCCGTCGGGCGCTGCCAGATGCATCGTCAAGCCTTCCAGCAGTTCGATCAGAACCTGGAGCGGAAGAACTGCTTCGGGTTGGCCGTGGTCGTCGGTCAGGCCACGGTCGATGCCAGCTGCTCGCAGGAATGCCGTACGCGAGTGGCCGTCCTGTGGCATCAGGTCACGGTCACCCCGGTGGTGGCGCGCGCCCGTGTGGGCGAGCCACGCACCGACAAGATCATGTGCGTGCCGTTCGGCGGCCAGGTAGGGGTGCGCTTGATCGCTGGCTTCGCAGCACAACTCGAATGCCGCGACCAGTTCGTCGGCGTCCAGGTGCGGGTTCGCTTCGATCAGCGCCGCAACGCGGGTATTGGGGTGAGACACGACGCACACCGTACGCAGTGCCGTGGAGCGGCGAAGACGGTGCTGCGACTACAGGCCACTCCGCGGTGCGGCCGGACGACGTGCGGACAGGGGGCTCCACAGAACTCGCAGCGTTCGCAGGCGTGATTTTGACGAAAGTCAAGCGGCGAGCGGATGCGGTTCGCCGGTCAGCGCTGCCAGGGCGGTGGCGATCTCCTCGATCGTTGCCGACACGTAGGTGAGCGTGGTGCCGGTCTGGAATCCGGCGGCGTGGCCGGCGTAGGCGGCTGCGACGGCGTAGCCGAAGTTCCGTTCGACCCAAGTCAGTGTGGTGTAGCGAAGCCAGTGAGCGGTGATCCCGGCTGCGCCGATCCACGGGAGATGCTGCCCCAGCCGCGTCCACAGAGCGTCGTACCGTGACGCCCGCATGGGAGTTCCTTTGCGCGTACGCAGCAACCGGTCTCCGGCGCTGCCGTTCGGGTTGCGCAGTGCGGTGTGTTCGGTCAGCGCAGCCAAGAGGGTCGGGGACACCGGTTGCTCGCGGCTGGTGCCGCCTTTCTCGCGCAGCCGGACTGTGGAGTCGGTGTCGTTGAGGTCGACGGGCCGCAGGGCGAGTGCGCCGCCGCGGCGGCAGGCTGTTTCCGTGTGCAGCCGGATCAGGAGTGCGTCCAGGTGCGGGTCGTTCCCGGTTGTGGCTGCGACTTCATTGATGTCGGAAAGCTGCTGGTACGACAGCGCGCGGCGAAGGCTGTTGTGGCGACGCGGTTTCTTCACGCTCGCGGCGGGGTTCTCGGCCGGTCCGATCAGCTTGTCGTTGACAGCGTGGTTGTAAAGTGCCCGGACGGCGTCGATGAAAGTCATCTTCGCGCCTCGACCGTCTCGAGAATTGGCCCGAAGTGCTGAACGCTGTTGCACATCGTTGGCGAGCTTGGCGATTTCAGTGGCGGTCGGCTCGTCGATCCGTCGATCGCCCCATTCGTCGGTCAGCACTCGCCAGTAGTGCTGCCATGTTTGGACGGAACTCGGGGAAGAAGCGGCGGCAACTATCGGTACGTATTCGGCGAACGTCGGGATGTGCGCCGCGGCGGGTATCTCGACCAGCTCAAGCGGAGATACCTGCAGGCGTTCGAGAACAGTCTGTGCTGTCAGTACGTCGGTGAAATGCGAGTTTGCGTCATGGCTCGGGGCTAATCCCGCCTCGGCCGTCACTGGGCTGGCCCGAGGTTGTGAAATCGGCGAATCATTTCGTCTATCGTCGGCTTTGGATATACGAGGACAATGCGTGATTCCGGCGCGGCGGCCAGCAGTGCTTTGTCTTTCGGTTCGAGTCCGAGAAGTCTTCGAGTGTGCGCGGGAACGGCAATGCTTCGGCGTCGCGCCACGGCCAGCGGGCCATACGGCGCAGGTGCGAAGGCCGCGACTCCGCGAATGAACTGGACCTGCAGCCGCTCTCCGGGGGTCCAGGCCGCGGTCTCGATGATGTCCTTGTCGTGAAATCTGCCCGACTCATCGATCCGGCAGATCGCGTAGACGATGGACGACGAGCTAGCCTCGCTGGTCAGCGCGATCATCGGAAGAGGCTCGACAGTTCGTGATCTGCCTCGTTCACGGATGTCTGGCGTCAGCGCATCGATGATCGGCGACACCGGGGACTCTTTGTCGACTTGGCGAGGCGAACAGATGTCGTCCAGTTCATGCGGCCGAACCTTCGGCGTATTCATCGCATTGCCTGTCACGGTTCCGCGGAGGGCCGCGTGGTGCGAGGCCAGCGGTCGAGGTCATCGGGCTGGTACGGGCACTGGACCAGGGATGCTCGGAAACGGGGATTGTCGGGCACCTGTTCGATGCGCAGGACGGCAACAGTCCACGTCATGCCAACACCGACTCCTACTAGGGCGACATGGTCGCCGGTTCGGACGTCGGCGTGGGCGAGAAGCCAGGCGAGGCCGATGATCTGGTCGTTGGGACCGATATGGCCCCAACGGCGGCCGGCTTGGCTGAGCGTGCGTTCGGCCGCGATGCCCAGCGGCCGGAGGCAGTGAGCATCGAGCAGCGGCTGTCCGTAGTGCGGCAGGAGAATCCAGGTGAGCTGGTCGGCGATCAGGCTGGCGTCCGCGAGAGCGTGGTCGAAGGCGTGGCGAATGCCATGGGCGTTCCGGACGTCGATCGAACTGGCACCCACGGCTGCGAGGTATTGAAGTTTGCGTTCGCGGACGCGTTCGGGCCCGGTTTCGGTCGTGCCAGCCGGTGGGAAACGGTGCTGTCCTCGATGAAGTTGCTCGAGCGTGGGGTCAGTGTAGGAGGCGGTGGACAACACGCGGGCGAAACCGGGGAGCTGGCCGAGGACGAGGGCGGATCCGCCCTCGCCATAGGCGATGCCGTGGTCGGCGTCGAGGTGGTCGAACGCCGGTGGGCCGAAGACTTCGCCGCCGGTCAGCAGGATGTGGTTGAGGTCGGCGCTGCCGGCGAGCATTCGAGAGCCGAGGTCGATGCCGCCGACGAGGGAGTTCGACATGGCGTTCAGTTCGGCGGTGATGCCCGGCCCGGGAGGCAGGCCGAGCCTGGCCCGGATGTAGTTGGCGCGGGACCAGAAGTCGATGCCGCGGCTGCCGCGCCATATCGCGCTGTGCAGATGCAGTTCGGGGGCGGGCAAAGGGCCGTTCGTGATCTGCGCCGGGGCGGAGAGCGCCGCGTTCGCGGAGCTGACCGCGAGGTCCATTCCTGTGCTCTGCTCCGCGATCGAAATGGATTGCTGCCCGGTCCGGTGGTTCGTGGCGACCGGGACGAGCTTGCCCAGCGTGGCACCGATCCCGCGGATGTGGACGGATGACCATCGCATCTCAGTACCGTCCGCCGGAGCCGGTACGGAGTTCTTCCTCGATCGCCGAGACGGAGGTGTAGTAGGCGCGAAGCTGCGACCTGGTGATCCCCGCCTGGGCGGCGATCTCGTCGAGTGTGACTGGTGGCAACGAGGCAAGGGATTGCGCGGTGAGCAATTCGCGAGCGGCGCGCAGGATTTGGTCGCGCACTGTGTCCTCCCTGGACGAGATGACGGCACCGGCTGGATGCCGCGAGGGTCGAGCAGCAGGGAGGGCTGAGTGGGTTGGTTGCGACGGCCATCAGTCGGGCATGGGATGATCCCTGGTGTGCCGCGTGCCGGGGCGGCTGGCTGGGGCCGCCACTATTCGCCACAGACGTTCGGCACGAAGGGCATTCGCGTGCATGCTCGCCAGTTTGCTGAGTCGGGGCATCGGGACCGCGTTGCTGTCGAACGCGGGATCTGTGGTGATCATGAGACAGAGCGCCGCTGCGTTGAGACTGAGATTGACGATCGCGTAGGGCGTTCTGGCCGGGAGGTAGACAGCATCGCCTGCTGCTGGCCGGACGGGAGCCATGTCTTTTCCCGACAGAACAGCGAGGGATCCGCTGAGTACGACGCCCGCTGTCTCGGCACTGTGGTGGCGTTGCGGGGGACGATTCGCGCGCCTGGCAGAAGCATTCGCGCAGTGGATAACCCCTGAACAGGCACTGACGGTTCGCGCAGGATCAAGGTGGCCAGCCCTCCGCCGGGCAGCGGTCGGGTCTGAGCAGTCCGATGTCGGCAAAGAACCGCGCGCATCGACTCAGTCATGCGGTTCTCCCTGCCTTGTCGTGGCGGGCGAACTGGCGGTGCGGGGCGTTCGCAAGCGTGTGTGCCAGCACGGCGTTCACCTCGGCGTCGGCGGGGCTTCGGCGGCCGTGGCCACAGGCCGCGGCGACGGCCGAGACTTGCCGTCCTAGGGCGTTTTCCGCGAGTTCGAGGGCGCGGCCTGATTCGGTGGGGTGGTGTTCGTCGACGAGTCCGGCGATGACCTCGATGTCGTCGGGCAGGCGGCGGAGGGCACGATAGTAGGCCGCGTTGGTGGATGGTGCGGTGGTTCCGGTGCACATCGGGATGTGGACCTGGGGTATGGGCAGGCCGAGCCGGGTGAGTTGCCGGTGGACGGTCCTGATGATGCGCACCGCGTGGGCGAGGTCGGGTGGGGTGACGAGGGGTTTGTGGTTGAGGTCTCCGTGGCACAGGTGGAGGACCCAGGTCGCGTCGGTGGGGCTGTCGCGGATGACACGGGTGATCTGCCCTGCCAGCAGCGCGGCCGCAGCGGACTGCAGGGTATGTGGTACGCGGTCGAGGATCGCGAGCGTGGCCGGGGTTTCGAACTGGAAGACGACCTCGTCGCCCCATCGGCGATCGATTTCGTTGATGTCATGCAGGATCGCTTCGCGCAGGACGTCTACGTTCGCCAGCGTGCGGGCTGGGGTGCCGAAGCAGAGGTAGGCCAGATCCAGCGGGCCGGGAATCGACACCTGTATCGGTGGCAGTTGCTGTGGGCAGTCGAGGGCCTGCCGGGCGGCAGCGACGATGGCGGTGTGGCTGGCTCGCCGCAGGGAGACGTCGTCGGGCGTGAGCCGATGGCCGGGGGCGATGCGGTAGCGCGGGTAGTCGTCGTAGCTGGTGGCCTCGCCGGTCCGGGTGGGTTCGAGGGATGCGGCGTTTTCAAGGGCGTAGAGCCAGTCGACGATCCACCGCGGATCGGCGTCGCAGGGGAGTGCGGCGAGGGTTCGGCCGTGTGCTTGGTCCAGCATCCATTGCATTCCGGCTTGGGGCGTCGGTGCGAGCTGGGGCGGCAGAGAGCCGATGAAGTGGATGGCACGTCGTTCGTGGTCGGCAGTAGCTGGCTGGGTTCGGTTTTGTGTTGCGGGCATGGTCGTCCTCCCGGACAGTCCTGAACGGAGGTGACGGGGAGGGACGTCACGGTGGGGATGCCGGGCTGTGGTCCGCCTGCGGGCGGACCACAGCGGCCTGTCAGCCGGTCACTGGCAGGTGTCCGGGTCGAGGCGTCGGCGCAGGGGCGGGCCGGTGCCCGGTGCGTCCCTGCGCCGAGTCGCGGTCGGATTGCCGACCGGGCTTTTCCGCCGGTGCGGGATGGTGGCCGGGCTGGCTGGGCCGCGTGGTCGGCGTGGGGTCGTCGGTCGGGCCGGGTTCGCCGGGATGGGTGGTGGGCGGCGGTTCGGTCGGCGGGGTGCCGGTGCCGCAGGAGACGGTCGCGACGGACACGGTGATCGCCGGTTCTCCGGGCGTCTTCACTGTGATGGTGCCTGCGGTCGCGCGCGGTCCGCCGGATGCTCCTGGTGTGACAGTGAGGTTGCCGGTGGAGCGTGACGGGGCTTTGACGGTGGTGACGCCGTTGCGGCAGGTGGCGGAGAACGGGCCGACGCTGGTGGTGCCGACCCGGACGCTCGCGACGGTTGCTTCGGCGATTCCGGCACCAGCGCGCAAGTTGATGCCGCTGGCGACGACGGCTCCGCTGGGGGAGGACACCGATCCTCCGCCGGTTTTGACGGCTCCGGAGCTGGAGACTGAGGGCGCGGGCCCGACGTGTTCTCCGCCGCTGGCGGTGATCCCGGATGCGCTCGACCCGGAGGTCGCGGCGAGCGCGGTTGGCTTGTCGGTCAGCGAGGTCATGCTGACGGTGATGGCGACACTGGCACCGGCTAATGCGAGTCCGGCGGCTAGGCCGAGATGTCGTGCAGACGTGGACATGGTTCCCCTTTGCTGCTAGGTGTTCAGTGGATGAGGACCGGAGTTCCCAACGGCACCTCAGTCGCCAGCCGGTGCAGTGCGTCAGCTGGGACGCGGATGCATCCGTCGCTTGACTGGGTGCCGAAGACGTGGGGGTCTGGCCAGGTGTGAATGCCGGTCGTGCCAGGGCCGCCGCCGAAGGTTGCGTGACTGGTCGAGTGGATTCCGAGAGGCAGGATCACCGGGCTGTAGGTTTGCTTCGCGTCCGTCAACGCTGCCATCACAAAGGTCCTGCCGGGTGGGGTCGGTGCTGAGTTCTTCCCTACGCCGACTGTCCAGGTCGCGACCGTCTTCTCGTCGCGAACCAGTTCCAATCGGAATGCCGCGCGGTTCACCTCGATCCGGTACGGCGTCCGAGCCGTGGCCAAGGACGAGTCCTGTGTGGACAGCCAGCCGACGCTTCCGTTCGGCCGCGACGGCAACAGGACTTGGATCCATCCGCTTTCCTTCGCCACCACGGGGACCCAGGTGTCGGAGCTGGTTTCCTTGACCGGCAGCATCGCGAACGGTGGCGCGCCAGGCGCGTGGTAGACGGGGACGGGTCGCTGCGGGTGCACTACCGTCCCGTTCGGACTTTCAGACTCATTCACATCCGTTGGCGCATTGGCGATTGTGGTGTAGGTCGTAGCCTCGGGCAGCGATTCAGGTTGGGCGACAGGCCGAGGCACGACGGCTGGCGCTGCTCGGATGTCGGACGTGGACGCGACCTCGTCGGGACCGTGCTGCCCGTGTGGCAGGGTGCCGCTGAGATACAGCGCCAGCAAGAGAATGCAGGCGAGTTCGACGGCGCCGAGCGGGGCGAAGAACCGGAACCAGCCTCGGGGAAGCGACTTCCGGAAGAGGAAGAGCACGAGCATGACGAACCGTCCTCCGATCGTGCGTGGGAAGGGGTGGTGCGGGCCAGCCCCCTGGCCAGGCCCGCACCACCGGTTCACTTCGCGGCCAGCGCCGCGACGAAACCGCGGTCAGGAGTGCCGACCCCGGTGACGTTGTCCCAGCCCGGTCCGCTCTGCAGTGTCTGCGGCCGGGTGTCGAAATCGATCAGGTACTGGCCCTGCTGACCGGGCACACCAGTCCCCGGCAAAGCGTGCATCGCCGGGGTGAACACGCCGGCCTTGACCGGGGTGACGTCCTTGATCCCGGCACGCAAGGCGTACAACGCTGGCGTCAGCAGCCCGCCGCGCGCACCGCGGACCTGCTGGGCATCGGCCGCCAAGCCCGCGACGACAGGAGCCGCGAGCGAGGTGCCGCCGAAGGAGTACAGGCCGAACTGGCCCTGCCTTGTTTGTCCTACCAGGAATCCGGTGTAGGAGTCGGCCAGCGCTGAGATGTCGGGCACGGCACGGTGTCCGTGGCTCGCCGAGGCGGGCACGACGCCGTTTTGCCAGTCCGGAACGGGGTAGAGCGCGGAGGCACCGCCGCCCGCTCCGCCAGCGAACGATCCGTCGATGTTGTGCTGCGGGACCCACTTCCCGCCGGACAGCGTGTTTCCGGCGTTCTCCCAGCCGGTGACCACGACCGGCTTGTTCTGCTGGTCGAGTCCGACGGTGGTGCCGCCGACCGCGGTCACCCACGGGCTGGAGGACGGGAAGCTGGTGGTCGCGGATCCGGTGATGCCGGTGTTCGTGCCAGCGTCCCCGGTCGAGACCATGATCGACTGGCCTTGGATCGCGGCCTGCAGGGCGATCGAGTTGAATTGGTCGCGAACTGCTGGGGCCATCTGCCGTTCGCCGTCGGCGTTGCCCCAGGAGAAGGACAGCACGTCCGCGGCGTTTTCGTTGACGGCTTTGACGACCGCGTCGTACAGCCCGCCGAGGCAGGTTTTCGCGGCGTAGTAACGGAGTTTGGCGTTCGGTGAGATCGCATGGGACGACTGGATGTCGCCCTTCTGCTCGGTGCCCCAGCCGGGTGCGTCGCACTTGTCTTGATCGGTGAACCCGCCTTCCGGCGGGACGGCGGTGTACTGGCCAGGCTTCAGTGGCGGAATACCGGTTTGTGCTGCGGCTTGGTTGGCGTCTTCCACTACGTTGTCCGCGTTGTAGGCACCGACGATTCCGATGGTGGTGCCGGACCCCTGGTTGCCGGAGCCGAGGCCGTACATGGCGCGCAGCGAGGTTCCGGTGTAGC
Organism: Amycolatopsis sp. NPDC059235; assembly: GCF_042754125.1. NCBI lineage: Bacteria > Bacillati > Actinomycetota > Actinomycetes > Pseudonocardiales > Pseudonocardiaceae > Amycolatopsis > Amycolatopsis sp. NPDC059235. Next base: position 27,888 of record NZ_JBHZAG010000056.1, on the reverse strand, counting down.
CGCACAGTGAGTTCGACTGTGCTCCCGACGGGTATTTTTGCGGGACGTCGGTGTTGTTCTGTTCGCCCCACCAGCGGGCGCAGTGCTGTTCGGCGCTGGGTGCGTGCGGCGTGGTGTGCTGCGGCCGGATGGTCTTGCCGCTGTCGTCCAAGCCGATGACGGTGCTGACCACGCCTCGGAGTGCGCGGGGGATCGTGACCGGGCTTTCAGGCGCGGTGAGCGTCCGTGCGAGCCCGCTGATCTTGGTGCGGTACGAAGCGAGGTGCGTGCCGAAGGCGCGTTCCAGATCGCCGGTGGTGCCTTCGACGTCGATGAACATCCTGTTCGAGGCCGTGCCTTTCACCGCAAGACCGGCGTGGGTCAGCCAGTCCCGCACCTGGCGGACCGCGTCGTCGGTCGGCCCGAACTGGTCGGTGAACTGTGCGGCAGAAAGAAAATGGCCGCGCTGGCGGTTCCCTGGCGTGGACACCTCGGTGGCAAGACGTGCTGCGCCGTCAGGATCGCGTAGCGACAGCGCGACCTGCACGTGGCGAACGTCCGACGTGTCGGCACTGCCGACCTTCGCCGAAGGCGTTGCCCACGCGGGAATGCTGCCGGACAGGGCGCTGCGGTCGTTGCTCGCGTCCGGGGTTCCGTTGGCGATCGCAGGCGCTGCGACAGCTGAAGAGAGCGCCAGCGCCGCGGCCAATGCCGCGGTGGGCGGAGAAAAACGCATGAGTGTCCTTAGGTTGGTTTTTGTGCATGACGAAGTCGCGCCGATTGCGGCGCTGATGACGAGTTGTGAATAACTGGGGTTGTTCCGGAAATTCGCCGGATGGATGCGTCTGGTTGTCCATTGAGGACAGGAGATCGTTGCCTTTGGGGCGCAAGGATTAGTGCACGTTTGAGGTTGGGCGCGGCGGGCCGCGGCCGAGCGCTTGTCGAAAGGTGGGTTTCAGACGGTGGTTCTGTATTTCGGCGGCGCGATCAGGCCGCAGAGAGAGGGCTGTGAACCCGCGGTCTCTCTGTGCGTGAAAATGCGTCGCCGGCACGATGAAAGTCGGCACGACAACTCCTGTGTCGGCGGCCGTCCGGCCGGTGCGCCGCACCCTCCCTGATGCGGCGGCCGAGGCGGCCAACTCGGAGTAAACCTACCCGCTGACTGAGCTTTGTCAACAGGTGAATTCAAGTTGAGCGAGTGCGCGGCCGGAACCGTCAGCTGTCGCGCGGCGTCTTCTGGTCCTTTGAGATGGCGGACAGAATCTCGATCAAGGCCTGCTTGTTGGCGGGGGACGAGCTGTCGAGGGCGGAGCTGATTTCCCGCGCCTGCACGCTCTGCAGCCCGATTTCATTCATCAGCTCGAGGATGTGCCAGTCGGGAGCGGCAAGTTTGGTTTCCGTGTCGGGGACGCCGGTAACCAGCTCGGCCGGCGTGGCGGGATCGAGAGCGCGCGCGTCGATGCGCCAGTAGTCTGCGAAGGCGTTCATCTCGGACGCGCGCGGCATCGGGCGACGGCCAGCCCGCAGGTTGTTGATTTGCTGACGGCTGATCGAGATCCCGCGGTGCTCCAGGAGCCAGTCGGCGATCACCTGTGCGGACGCTCGCTTCTTCCGCAGTTCGGGCTCGTGCGCCGCGATGAAGCCCGGGTCGGTGACCGGGGTGCGGTCTGCGTCGTAGTAGACGAACGACTCGTGCACGAGCATGTGCGTGAAGCGGCCGGAGAAGCTGTCGAACCCGAGCAGGGTCCGGTACAGGCCGGCCTGCGACTCGGCGGTGCGACGACGGATCGGCGAATCGCCTGATCCGCGCGTGCCGCCGTCCTGCTGCGCGCCCTGGTCGTCCATCGGGTCCCCTCGGTGCCGCTTGACAAGCACTGCCGCATCGATACGCTGGCCTCTGTCGTGACAACACAGCGAGTCAAATCTCTCACGACCTGCCCTCCTTGACAACAGCTGAAGCCGTCGTGCCTCCAAACTGAGGACGCGGCGCAGGTCAGCGACGTCCGGGAGGCGCGATATGAGCACTTCACCCGGCAGTACGGCCGCCGGTTCGCACCAGTCGGCAAGCGCGGACTCGCTCCGTGCCCGCTTCGGCTTGGTGATCCCGGTCCTGGGCGCGTCCGGCGGAGTCGGGGTGAGCGTGGTCGCCGCCTCGCTCTCGGACGCGCTGCAGCTGGCCGGAAATTCGGTGCTGCTTGCCGACACCGCAGGGCCGGTCCGATCCGGACTCGGGCGGGCGGCCAGAGCGGACGGCCCGGTCGTCCGCGTTCCGGACCCGGTGGCCCGCGTGCGGTTCTCCTGGCGAGCGCAAGCGCTCGTCGGCCGCGTCGAGGACCCTGGGAGAACCCGGCCGGTCGCGCCGTCCCTCTGGTGGCTTCCCGGAGACCGCCGCGTGCAGGCGACGGTCGTCGACGTGGCAGGCGACGCCTGGGAACTCGCGTCGGACGTGCGGCTGGGTGCCGGTCGCTGGCTGGGTCTCGCGGCATGCCCGCTGCTGGTTCTGCGGCCTACCGTGCCTGGTCTGATCCAAGCCGAGCAGGTGCTCGCTCGCCTCGAACCGTGGGTGCTGTGGCGACAGATCCCGTCGATCGGGCACCTGGTGGTTGTCGGGGCGCGACGGTGGCCCGCACGGGTCGCGGCGACAGCGGGGACTCGGGTCAGCGCGATGCTGGAGAGCGCGGTTTTCCTGCCGCACGACCGAGAGATCGCAACCGGCGGGATCACCGCCGACGTCACGCCGGACAAGATCCGCGCCGCTCTTTCTCCACTGCTGCGCCAATGGCGTGCGACAGGATGGCTGCCGCCTCCGCCGGCCCACCGAAGACCGTCGTGATTGCCCGTGTTTTCGCCCTCGTCGTATGAAGCCCTCCCGCTTCCGCGCACCCGTCTCGTCCGGGTGCCGAGCAGGGAGTCGCGATGCTCAGCCATATGGTGTGGACCTGGATCGTCCATGTCGCGGATCTTCCGAATCCGGAACCGTCGAAACCGCCGGGGGCCGAACAGATCCTCGCGCTCGTCGGCAACGTGAAGTGGGCCGCCGGGATCGCTTTGCTGGTGGGCTTTTTCATGGGGTTGGTGGTGTGGGCGGGCGGCCGGTGGGTCGATCACCACCGGGCCGGCAAGGTCGGCTTGGTCATGATGCTCTGCGCGGTCGGCGGTGCATTGCTGTACGGCATCGGCTGGACCGTCATCAACGGCTTCGCGGGTACGGCGAAATGACCGGCCGCCTCGACCCGCGCATGCGTGCCCGAATCCGTTTGCTGGCAATGCTATTCGTCGGGCTCGCCGCCATCGCAGTGTTCGTGGTCATCGCACACGCCAGAACGACGCCGGTGACGCTTTCGAACCCGCCCGGTGCCGCGCTCCCCGGCCCGGGACAGCTGCCCGGCGATCCGGAGACCGCGCTCGCCACCCGCCCGATGCCCTGGCTGCCCGCCCAGGCGGCACAGCCGCATCCGCAGAGCACTCGAACAGCCGGGCCTCCGATCGTGCTGCCTGCCCCCTCGCAACGCGCTGGACTCTGGATCCCCGACGGCTTCCCGCCGACCTCGGAAGGCGCGCTGGCACAACTGGCAGCTCTCAACCAGGCCGCATTGTCCGGCGGAGACCCCGAAACCTACGATCGCGCATACGCACAACTGGCTCTGCCGGGAGCCCCGCCGGTTGCCGAGGCGGGATTGCACGTGCTGCTGCGGGAGTTCCGCAAAGCCACCGGGATCGCCGCGGGCGAGATGACCGACGGGCTGACGGTGCGCTACGAGGTGACCCACGGCCTGATCAAAGGGACTGCAGACCACGGGCGCTACGTGGTGGCCTGCACGCTGGGGCAGTTCTCGGTCGACTATCAGGGCCAGGGCACGAGCGTCGGCGTCGGAGACTGCCAAGCACTGCGGTGGACCGGAAACACTTGGCGCGTCAGCCCCGGACCACGAGCGGCGTACGCGCCGTCGGTGTGGCCGGGCACCAGCGAATCCGTCGACGTCAGCTACCGGGCGCTGGACGGTGCGCGGTGAACCCGATCGACTGGCTGAGCCAGCTGGGGAGTTTGGGCAAGCTTGCCGGCGACGTCGTCAGCAAGGGATTGTCGGTCGCCGCCGGGAACGTGTTCGACTCGATCATGGAAGGCCTGTGGGGCTCGGGGCTGACCGTGCTGCAGGTCGTCCTGGAAGGCGTCGACTACTACTCCCGGTTCACCGTGTCCAAAACGGACGGTCCGATCGGCGTGGTGTGGCCGGTGACGCTGTGGATCAGCGGTGTCCTCGCGTTGGGGCTGTTCTTCTGGCAGATCATGTCGGCAGTGCTGCGCGGAGGGCGTGGCTTCACCCGGCTGTTGGTCGGACCGATGCAGTACTGCGTAGCCCTGGCGGCATCGGTCGGGATCGTCGCCGCGCTGCTCGCCGCGGCGGACGGGCTCACCACATTCCTGCTGAAGTACGGCCTCAACAGCGATCGGTTCGCCGATGCGATGCACGCGCTGAACTTTCCCAATGGCGTGTCCCAAGCCTTTACCGCGGTGATCCTGGGCGTGGCTGCGGTGGTCGGAACCTTCCCCGCCGGGTTCGGCATGGCCTTCGAGATGATCCTGCGGCAGGCCGGGATCGACGTGATCGTGGCGACGATCCCGATTCTGGCTGCCGGGCTGCTCGCCAACACGACCTCGCGCTGGTTCTGGAAGGGCGTCCGGGCACTGCTGGCCCTGATCTTCCTCAAGCCCGCGATAGCGCTGGTCATCGTCATCGGTGTCGCGACGGTGGCTGGGTGGCATGGTCTGTTCGGGCTGCTTGCCGGGATCGTGACGTTGTTGTTCGCGCTGTTCATGCCGATCGTGTTGTTCAGGCTGTTCTCCTTCATCGACCCGAACGCGGGCGGCGATCTACGCGGCGAGATGTCGGATCTGGGCGCGGACACCTACGGGCCGGACAGCCTGCCCGCGGATCAGCTCGGGAACATGTTCGACAAGCTCAAGAAAGCTTGGCAGGACTGGAGATCAGGCTCCGGCGACGATGACGGTGACGGTGACGAGGACAGCGCTCAGGAAACCGCGAACGGCGAGCGCTTCGACGCCGCGGACTTCGAACCCGACTTCGAACCCGAGGACGACGAACCCGGCGACGGGGAAGACGACCAGGACGACGAGAGCGAAGACGAGCAGGGCCCGGACGACAAATCCGTCGAAGACGCCGCTTCGCCCGCCGACGACGTTCTCCCACCTGTAGTGGACGCGATCGAGGACCCGGAGGAAGCAGCAGCGCCAGCCGACGATTCGTCGGACGACGATGATGACGACGACCACGGCTCGGCCGAAGAGTTGGTGGTCGAATGAGCACCCGGCTCTACACCGGACTCGGCCGTCGGGAACACGACGGCTGGCTGCTGGGCCTCCGCCCGGCACAGGCCGTCGCCTGCATCCTGCTCGCCCTGCCTGTGGTCCTCCCGCTGGCCGGGGGAGACCTCGTCGGCGCGCTGGCGACCGCCGTGGTCTGCATCCCTGCGATCGCGTTGATCGTGGTTCCCGTCCGCGGCCGGTCAACCGCTCGGTGGCTCGCCGACTGGGTGCTGTTCCAGGTCGGGATCGCGTTCGGCTGGTCGCGCTGGCAGTCCCGCGCCGCCGCAGGAGCAGCGGTCGACCCGGCCGCGCCGGATCTCCCCGGGACTCTTGCCCGGCTGCGGTTCCCCGACGGTCCTCCGATGCGAGACCTCGGCCGGATCTGCCTGATCCACGACACCGGCGAAGCCCGCTGGGGCGCGACGGCGAAGCTGACGCACCGCGGAGTCGGCATGTTGTCCGACGCGCAATGCCAGCGGCTCGCCAGCCGTTTGGGAAACCTGCTGGCGACGCTGGCGCACCGCGAGGTCGTCGACCGGATGTCGCTGCTGGTCCGGACAGTCCCCGACACCGGTGCCGAGTACGAGGCCTGGCGTTCGGCGCACGAGCGCGGGTACGCCCCAGCCGCAGCGCGCCGGGCGGCGCGAGAGCTGGACCGCACGGTCGGCGCAGTCTCGGTCCGGCACGAGGTGTTCGTGACTCTCACCGGCCCGGAACACGCCCTCCGCCGCCCAGCCGCAGCTGCTGGCGGCGGAACTGACGGGCGCGCCGTCGTCCTGTACCGCACCCTCGACGGCCTCACCGAGTCTCTGCGCGCGCTCGGCGCGCAACGGGTGACCTGGTTGTCCGGTGCGGCCTTGGCCGAAGCGATCCGGACCGGCTTCAACCCCGGCTCCGCCGGCTCGCTGAACGCTCGGCGCTCCGGCGTCGCGTGGGCCGCGGCCGGTCCCGGTCAGACGCCGACCCCCAGCGCGCGGGTCTACCGGCACGACGGCTTCGCCACCGTGTCCTACGCGGTGCTGATGCCCGAATCCGGCACCACCTTCGGTTCTTTGGGCGGTCTGCTCGCGGTGCGCACTGCCGGGGAACGGCGCGCGTTGGCCGTTCACTACGAAGCGCTTCCTCCCCGCCGCGCCCGCAGCGCGGTCCGGGCAGGCCGGTTTCGCGCTGGAGCGGTGCGGGACTGGAAACGCTCCAAGGGATTCAGCGCCGCGGCGTCCGAGTCCCGCGCGGCAGCGGGCGCGCGAGCACAGGAGCAGGCGGTCGCCGCCGGACACGGATTGGTGCGCTTCGCCGCCGCGACCGCGATCACGGTGCCGGGGGAGTGGAGCGTGGAGGACCACGCCGCGCGGATGGAGAACGACATCGCGGGGCGCTTCGAGCTGCTGCGGCTGGACCTGGCGCAGGACGCGGGGTTCGTCACCGCGGTGCTCCCGGTCGGCGTCGGCCTGCCCCGCCTGCGCGGAGGTCTCCTCTGATGCCCGCGCGACCGCCGGAACGAACCGCCGCCGATCTCCTGACCACCTTCGGAGCCGCGCCGCACCAGACGCCCAGGCAACCTCCGACGTCGGCGAAACGCGGCCGGGTGAACCGCTCGACGGCACCGCTGCGCGGACACGCCCGGCCAGGACACGGGTGGTCGCCGGTGCTCGCGCCGTTGCCGGTGTACCAGGCCAGCACCCGTGAGATCGGCGGGCTGTTCCCGCTGCTGGCGGCCAGTCCGATGCCGGCGGTCGGCGCCCGGATCGGCTACGACGTCCAGTCCGGGGGCGCGTTCTACTGCCACCCCGTCGAGTGGGTGCTGCGCAACGGCCTGGCGACCAACCCCAACATCGCGATGTTCGGCGAACCCGGCCGCGGCAAATCGTCGACAGTCGTGGCTTTCGCGCTGAGGATGCTCAACTTCGGCGTTCGCACTTTGATCAGCGGGGATGTCAAAGGCGAGTACACCCCGGTCGTGCGCGCACTCGGCGCGACGCCGATCGAACTGGGCGCGGGCGACCACGCCCGGGTCAATGCACTCGACCTCGGGCCGTTGACCGCCCGCTGGGACACCTGGACCGTGCGGCGGCAACGGGACGAGCTGTCCAGCGTGCTCGGCCGCTGGGTGCAGCTGCTGGCCGCGCTGGCCGAATCCCAACGTCATCCGCCGAGCGTGTCCGACGAAGCCGCGCTGGCCGCGGTCCTGCGCCGCCTCGTGGGAGCCAGCGACGGCTACACGCGACTCCGGCCCATCACGATTCCCGATGTCCACCGGGAACTCGCTTCCCCGGATCCCCAGCTGTGGCGCGACCTGCGCTACGAAAGCCGGCACGACTTCCTGCATCAGCTGCGCCCGATGACCGACGCGCTCGCGAACCTCATCTCCGGCGCACTCGCCGGGATGTTCGACGCACCGACCACCGTGGCCATCGACTGGGACGCACCGGTGCAGAGCATGGACCTGTCCCGGCTGCGCTCCCGCGGCGACACGGCCGTCGCGGTCGCGCTGACCTGTCTCGGAGCCTGGTCGTCCCTGGCCACTGGTCTTCGCGACGACGGAGACATCCGCATCGTCGTGCGCGACGAATGCTGGCGGCAGCTGCGGCTAGGCCCGCGCGCGGTCGCCGCGATCGATGCGGAGCTGCGGCTGTCGCGTCTGGAGAAGATCATCCAGATCCTGGTGCTGCACAAGCTGTCCGACCTGTATTCGGTCGGCGCGACCGGATCGCAGGCCGTCGCGATCGCCAAAGACCTCATCGCGCTCTGCTCCACGCGAGTCCTTTTCGGACAGTCCACACGAGTCGCGGACGATCTCGCCGACGCGCTCGCGCTGACCGGACCGGAGCATCAACGGCTCACCGGGCCGGTGAACGAACGCCGCGGACGGGCCCTGTGGAAGACGGAGAACCACCCGGCGCATCTGGTGCAGACCGTGCTGTCGAGCTTCGAGAAACGCCTTTTCGACACCAACGCGCAACTGCGGCCAAACCTCGGTGGGTTCAGGAAAACTGAAGCATCTTTCGGCCGGAACCCAAGTGTAGGGCACCAGGCATGACAGCGGGTCGTGTCGTGGGTTCACGAACCCGAAGGGGTGTCGCAGGAGAGTGCGGGGTGGTCGAGGGCGCTGCCGTACCGCATGGCGGCGTTGATGCTCATGCCGAACAGGTCGCAGATCTGGCGTACGTCGCCGCCCGTCGCGAATACTTCGTGAAGAATTCGGTCCTCTCGCAGCGGTCGCGGAGCGAGCGGGATCTTCTTCCAGGGGTATCTCGCGTCGACGGGGGTGTCGCGGGGTGCCGACCTGCGGTTGACGAGGAGATAGGGGTTCGTCGTCTCCGGCCATTGCCGGGCCCGATGGTCGAGATAGGCCGCGAGGCGAACACGGACCGGCGCCGCGAGCGGGATAGCGCGGCGACCTATCGTCAGGATTCCGTCGCTGACATCGGTGAGCAGGATCGAGCTGACCTGCCGGGCCGTGACGCCGTGGAAAGCGACCAGTGCGACGGACAGCGCGCGTGCAGGGTCCGGCGCGTTCAGCGCGTCCTGGATGGTTTGGGTGTCGACTGGCAGCGGGATCGACTGGCCCCGGATTCCGGGGCTCACGCCGGCTGCGGGATTGATGAAGAGTTCCTTGCGGGACTTGAGAATGCGGAACAGAGACCGCAGACCTTGTGCTGCGGTCAGACGGGACGGCCCGGACTCAGGCAGCGCGTCGAGCACCTGCTCGCGGCTGATCTCGGCCAGGGAGGAGTGGCCCATTTCGGCCCAGCTGCGCAGACACGGGAGCATGCCGGCGAGCTGCGCTCGCACGGTCCGGTGGTCTCGTGGCCTGCGTCGGGGAGCGACGGTGGTGCCCTCGACCATTACTGCGTACCAGGTCTCCAGCTGTGCGCGCATGGCTGCTGGAAGCTCGCGGGTCTGGACCAGGAAATAGGCGCGAATCGCCGGGACACGGTCGTCGTCAAGCAATTCGGCGGCGGCCAGGACTTCCAATGTCGATTCGACTGTCAGCCCGCGCTGGTTGAGGACCGAGGCGGCGTCGCTGGCCTTGATCATGGAACCCGGCGTGGCCTGAAATGCCTGCAGAACGTCCAACGACTGGCCAACCACGTTGGTCAGCCGAGAACTCCAGCCATGGCGAGCAGCGTGGTCGAGCAGAACGCTCTCGCAGTAACGGGCCATCCCGGGGTTGGAACCCGTTGGCAGGGAACCGATTCGCGTGAGATCCGGGCGCACTGTGAACAGGGCCAGCTGCTGATTTTTCACCGGAGCGAACGCAGCGGGGGCCGGAAGGCCGCGCCGCGCTGCGGAAGCCCGAAACCTCCGCTGGCGTTCCCGCGCGGGCGTGCCTCCGCGCGGTTGGTGGTGCAGGTTCGCCAGGAACAGCTGCTGACCGTGCCGGTTGGCGTTGACGAGGTCGAGCGGTTCGCCCTCGCCTCGGACGTGTTTGGCGTGTTGCCAGCACAAGCGGCAGGCACCGTGATCGCCCAGCGGCATTGTCCGGCCGCAGTACGGGCAGTCGTCGACCGGACGACGGGACCGCCACCCGCGACAGGTCCAACAACGCCAGTTGTGCTTGCGGACGACGCCCCAGGCCAGACAATCCCTGCACGCGTCAGGGTGACCGGGCGAACCGGGATGGCACACGACGCAAAGACCCTGCGAGAAGTATTCGCCGGATCCGCAGGCGCTGCAGACCGGGACAGGGAACGGCCCGCCCGGCAAGCAGCTGTAGCAGTAGTCGACGCGCGGTGTCGTCCAGGCGACGCGGTTGCTTCGGCACCCAGCACAGAATTTCGGCGGCGTGGTCATGCGGGCGGCGCCGACCGATGCCGCCCCAGCCGAGGCGTCACCTGCGGTGGACCGACCTGGTTCGCGGCGGCCTTGGGCGGACGCAGCGCGGCAACCTTCTCGGGCTCCCGTATCAGCAGGTCGGTTGGCTCGCATTCCAGCACCGCGCAGATCACGTCGAGGTCGTCGAGGCGAATCGTCACCGGCGTCGAGGTCCACAACGCCGACATCTTCCCAGCACTAACTTCAAGGCCTGCCTCGGCCAGGCGGCGGCGCAGTTCGGTCGATTTCCAGATCCCCTGCTCAGCGGCTTTCATCCGCAAGTTCCAGCGCATGCCTTCACGTTCCCGTCTCGATCTCGAACCGTGCCGTCATTCGCTGGTTCGCCTGTTCCCAAGCCCGTTCGATGTGGTCGCTGCGGACGTGCACATACCTGGTCGTCGTCGACAGCCACTCGTGCCCGAGAAGTTCCTGCACTGCCTTGAGGTCCATTCCGTTGCCGTACAACGAGGAGGCGCAATAGTGACGCAGGACGTGAGGCGTGAGCCGCCCCTTCCACGCCGGAAGCCATTGCGCCGTCACACGTCCCAGGGCGGCACGCAACGCATCGGTGCCGACGCGGGGACATCGGCCGAGGACGGAGTCTTGCCGCTCGCTGGGCAGCATCGGCGCGTCAGGGTCTGCCCAATCCGGCCCGAACTGCGGCCGGATTTCAGCCATCCACCAGTCAATCAGGACATCCGCGGAGTTGATCGCGGGCACCAAGCGCGGCTTCGGACCGCGCCCCCGGCTGCCTTTTCCGAATCGGACGTGAAGCTTGCCGCGGTCGCCGAGATCAGGGCGCCAGTCACGCAGGTCGAGCTTCACCGACTCGGTGATGCGCAGTCCCAATCGCCGCCACAGCGACGCTGCGAAGTAGTTCCGCGCAGCAGGAAGGTACTTCCTAGAGTCCACAAGGGACTGTCCCCACGAGGTGAAGAGCCTGTCGATCTCGTCGTCTGCCGGCGGGACGCGGACGTTGCTCGCCGCGGCGCGAGCCGGCCGGTTGAACTCGTCGATCGGCTGTTCGACAACGAACCCGGTGAGGCGATTGATGTCGCCCTGGTATCGGGTCAGCAGGAAATCGTAGAACTGAGCGATACCGGCCGCTTTGCCGGACAGCGTGTTTCGGGACCGGCCGCCGCGCCGCTGGTCCGCGAGGAACCGGTCTCCGTCGCTGACACTCGCCGTCCACAACGGTCGCGCCAGGAATTGCGCGAAGCCGATCACCAGGGTCCGGGACGAGGCGATGTGCGCGTCTGTCAGCCCGGCCGCGGCCATGGACAGCGCGTACTGATCGACGAGCTCCTGCTCGAAGTCTTCGGCATCCAGCGCGGATCGCAGCGCATTGGGGGAGCCGAGGTTGCGGACTACGGCGAGAGCCATGGACCGCTCGGTTCGCTCAATCGGTACATCAGTCGACTATCTGACAGAAGCTTCAGGAATCTCGACGTTCTGTCGGAATGTCAACCCGATCGTGTGGGGTGCATCCGACCTGGCGCGATGCCCTCGCAGCTACAAAGCAACCTCAGCGAACCCGCGCCATTGCAGACAACCGCAGGCCGCGGTGGGGGAGAGGGGAGAAGCCGTGGCTAACAGCCGTATTCGCCTGCAACCGCTCGCTACCTTCCTGAACCCGAACCGGGAGGTCTACGTCGGCTGGGACGAGGGCCTGCAAACCTACTACGCCCAGGTCTTCGACGGACGAGACGCGCAAGGGGAGGACCGCCTGACCGTTGACGTCGGCAATGGCCTCGGCGACGTCACCTATCCCGGCGGGGTGATCACCGCGCTCCGGTCCTATGCCGAAATCACCGACGACCTAGGTGAACTGCTGAATGTCAGCCGTGTCTCGACGACGCCGACCTACACCGACTTGCGACCGGATTCCCGGCGTTACCAAGAGGAGCAGCACCTCCAGTCCGAGCTGAACCGGCTCTACCGCCCGGACGGCTTCGTCACCACGCTCACCCGCGATGACGTCGCACCCGTGCTCGGTGAGCACGGGTGGGCCTCCAGCGGAATCAAAGCCACCGAGACCGGGCACACCGAGACCTACCGCCGCGGCGAGCAGGAACTGACCCTCGCCTGGACTTGGCCCGACCAGGACTACGACACCGAACGCATGCTGAGCCCGATCCATCTCGACGGCCAGCGCCACGGCGTGGACAAGCGCGAAGAACTGTCGAGTCTGCTTGCCGAGGGCAGCCCGGATCCGCAGATTCTCACGCCGGGCAGCGAAGAACGGGTCGACGAACTGCTTACCGGCATCTTCACCGACGACGAAGCACAGAACCACGACCGTCGGCTCGACGCCGGGCCGGACGAATCGTGGTTCGACGACCCGCCCTCCGACGACGAGGGATTCCACTCCGGACTCGGCACCTAGCACAGCAGAGACCCGAAGGAGGTTCTGACATGGACGAAGAGACAGCGGAACGGATTAGCCAAGCCGCAACCGAGGCCGCTGATCGCGTGTGGAACAGCTCCGTCATACCGAAAAACGTCAATTCGGGCGGCCTGCAATCAGCTATGTCCGCAGTCGAAAATCAAGCCGACGCGGCGTACCAAAAGACCGTCAGAGAGATGTCCGCTGTCCTCGGCTTCGAGGAACGTGACTACTACCTTGCCGATCCGCTCGCGGCAGTGATTCACGAACCTGACTGTATGGCCGAACGACCCGAGTACTCGCTCGACGATCTCGCTGATGAGCTGAACAGCGAAGCCGACGAAGACCGTCTGCTGGACGACCACTTCCGGGACAACGACGACCTCGGCCAAGGCTTGGGGTACTGAGCATGCTTCGGAGTTGCCGGTGAACCGGGCAACCAAGGCCGTTACGGGCTTCGTCGCTGCCGGCGTGACGGTGCTCTGCGGCCTCCTGCTCGGCGTCGCGATCGTCGCTGCCGCGCAACCGCCCACGGCGATTGCCGCGGCGGGTTGCGGGAACTCCTCGTCCGGGACCGGACGGATCGTCCGCGGCGAACAGGACGCGGAAGCGACCAACATCGCCCGGACCATCGTCGGCACCGTCCAACAGCGACGGCTCCCGCGCCGGACGGCTGTCATCGCGATCACGACCGGCCTGGTCGAATCACACCTGCACAACCTCGACCACGGCGACCGCGATTCCCTCGGCGTGTTTCAACAACGGCCGTCCCAAGGCTGGGGAACCCGCGCCAAGGTCCTGAACCCCGCACATGCCACGAGCACCTTCCTCGACCACCTTCTCGCCCTGCCCGAATGGGACAAGCTCCCGCCAGGCAAAGCGGAACAAGCCGTGCAGAACAGCGGCTTTCCCGGCCGTTACGCACCTCGCGAGCCGGAAGCGGCCCAGATCGTCGCCTCCATCTGGACCGGCCCGGACAACCCCGTCCCGCACACGACCGCCGAGACTTCGGCGACCACGTGCGGAGACGACGGCAAATCCGACCTCCCGCTGCCGCCCGGGAGCGACCAGAAGACGCGGATGCCAGCCGGATTCACGCTGCCCGCGGATCCTCGGCAGAAAGCAGCCGTCGGTTACGCCGTGGCGCAACTGGGAAAACGGTACGTCTGGGGCGGCAAAGGCCCGGACACCTTCGACTGCTCCGGCCTCCTGCTCGCCGCGTGGGCCACCGCGGGCATCGGAATCCCCGCGTCGACCGTCGGCCAGGTCAAAGCCGGTCACGCCGTCCCCGACCAGTCGCAACTTCAGCCGGGCGACCTGCTGTTCATCCCCGGTGCCCTGGGCAGCCCCGCTCAGCCGCGCCACGTCGGCATGTACGTCGGCGCAGGGCTGATCGTCGACGCGTACGACGAGAAGCACGGGGTGATCGTCGAGCGCCTCGCAGCCTGGTCCGCCCGCATCGTCGCTATCCGCCGGGTGGCCGACCCGGCATCGCCCTCCCCTCCGCCAGGAGGGAGCCAGCCCCGATGACCGACCGCTGGTGCCCTCCCCGCACGGGAGGGACGCCACTGTGCCCCGTCACCGTTCCGAACCAGCAGACACCGACCGCGACCTCGTGTTCGTGGCCCTCTTCATCGGTGCTGCGCTTGTCCTCTGTGGAGCCGCCTTCGCGCTGACCGCGTCCGCAGTGCTGACCACCGGGTTCTCCACCGACACCTGGGCATGGCCGACCCCGCCTCGGTCGCTCAAGCTCGCCTTGCAGGTCGTCATGGACCCTGTTCATCCGGCAGCAGCTCTGACCCATCCTTGGGACAACGGCATATCCGGCCGTGAACTGGCCTTCTATGCCTACGCGACCGCCGTGATCATGGTGCTCGCGAGCCTGATCGTCGGTGTCTCGATTCCGGTCTGGCGGCGATGCGGCCCCGTCCGACCAGGCCATGCCACGCGGTTGCAGGTCTACTGCGCCCTCTCACCTGCCGCGGCTCGACGCACCGCCGCCTGGACCCGGCCGGACTTGGCCTTGGAACAGCGCCGCCGCGGTCCGATCACGCATATCTCCGCGCCGCTGCCGCGAGGACCGTACCGGGAACGTCTGGTCGTTTCACTGGAGACCCCGACCGGCACGATCGCACCGACCCGCTCCGGGAAGTCCCGCACCGACCTCGTCCACAAAGCACTCGACGCACCGGGCGCGTTGTTCGCGTCCACCACCAAGAACGACCTCGCCGAATGGTGCCTGCTGGCCCGCTCCCGCCGAGTTCGCGGCGGAACGGCCTGGCTGCTGGACATGACCGGAACCACCGACTGGCCCCGCCACGTTCGCTGGAACCCGGTCGGCGGCTGCGACGAACCCGCAGTCGCGTTGCGCCGTGCTGAAACGCTGATCGCGACCTCGGCGCTCGGAATCCAGGACGTCGGCGGGAACGACGCCGTCTTCCGAGGCCGCGCCCGGATCGTCCTGCAGGCCTATCTGCTCGCCGCTGCCCGCCACCAACGCGGCATCGACGACCTGATCACCTGGTCGCTGACCAAACCCGCCGACCAGGAACCCGCCGAGCTGCTGCAACGCGAATTCCCGCACCTTGCCCACAACCTGCGCTCGGAAACCGGCATGGTCGCCGAGACCGCCGACGCGGTCTGGATGAGCGTCCGCCGCGCGCTCGAGTCCTTCATGAACCCCGATGTCCGTGCACTCTGCACCCCGGGCAGCGACCCGTTCGACATCGACACTCTCCTCGACACCGGCGGCAGCGTGTTCGTCATCGCCGGCCAGCACCAGGCCGCGCAAGCCCGCCCCGTACTGAGCGCGTTCGCCGAAGAGTTCCTCACCCGCGTCCAGGAACGCGCCCTGCATCAGGAAAACCGGCGAAACACCCCGCCCGCGACCACGATCCTCGACGAAATCTACGAAGGCACTCCCGTGCCGAGACTGCCCGGGATCATTTCCGACATCGCCGGCCGCGGCGGGCCCGTCCACTGGTCCGCCCAATCCCGCGGGCAACTTGACGAGCTCTACGGAGAACACGGCCGCAAGACCCTGATCGACAACACCCTGACCCTGTCGGTTTTCCCCGGTATCAAAGACGACCAGACCCTCGAATGGCTCTCCACGATCAGCGGGCAGCACCGCCGCCGCACCTACCAGCACCACTCTGACGGCCTGCTCAGCAGCGGCCGCGGCTCGGTCGGCAGCGAAGACACCCCGACCTACCGTCCCGGCGACATCCGCACCCTCGACCGCGACCGGGTTCTCATTCTGCACGGCAACCTCAAGCCGATCCTCGGCCGCACCGTCGACATCACCCAGCGCCCCGACTGGCCCCAGGTCGAAGCCGACGTCGCGGCCATCCGGACAGGCAACGCGCAGCGCGAACTCGACCGGATTCAGGGCCGGGCATGAAGACCGACGACGACATCCCGATTCCCGACGATGATCCTCAGCGGAGCGCTGCCGAGATCGCCGCCATGGTCGAACGGCTGTGGTCCGCGGCCCAGTCGCACGAAGCCCGCCTCGGCCACCTCCACGACCGCCTCGGCAAGCTCGAAGCCGAGGAAGAGCCGGGCCCGAACCACGTCGCCCGTTGGCTCGCCTTTCCCGCGCCCCCTGCTGCGGAAGACCCTGAGCACCAAGGGGAATCACCGTTGTTCACGATCGCGTGCTTCGTGCAGTACTACAACGAGGTCTATGTCGGACGGCCCGGCAGCCGTGCCGTCGCGATCCCCGACTGCTGGCTCAACCATCCCGGGCTGCTCGCTGAGATCGCGACCCTGACCTACACCTGGCGCGCGGCTCATCTCGGTCGGCACGCGAACGTCCGTGATGCCCAGTATTGGCACGACCGGTGGCGGCCCGCGTTCGCCGAACGTCTCGCGACCGAATGGACCCATCCGCACTGTCTCACTGCGACGCACAAGCAGGTCGGCAAGGAGGATTTGAAGGACCGGTACACAGCCGAAGCGTCGGCTTCGCCCCAACCGTCGGCCGACTAGCGGAAATGCATGAGTTAAAAGGGTCGGGCTCGCCGTGTTGGAGAGGGGCCGGTGCCCGTTGGGGCGAACGGTGCACCGGCCCCGTTCCACCTGGCGCGGTAGGCGGAACATTCAGTACCGCCGGGAGGAACGGCACGGAAGAGGAGAAAGGCCTACGCCGATCTGCGCAGGCTGACTCGATGCTTCGCCGCGTACTTGTCCATGAGGGCCCGTGAGTCCGTGGTGGACAGTGCGACGTTGTCCAGTTCTTCGAGCACGTCGCTGTAGTTTCCGTCGTCGGGCATGAAGACAGCGGCACCATGGCTCGGAAGGTGGACGACGGGTCCGCTGTTGGTGTCGTACCGCGTGAACGGCCCCATCAGTCCGGGATTCCGGTCGGTGCCTGTCGGGACGACGCGGACCCTGACCGACGAGATCGGTGCGGCTAGGCTGGCGAGGAAGCCGAACTGCCGGGAGACAGTTGCGAACGATCCGGTCATGTGGGCGAATGCGGCTTCGCCGATGTATGCCGTGAACGGCTTGGACTGGATGAGCTCTCGGTGCTCTGCGCCGAGTTCACCGACGAAGTGGACTTCGGCCTCCGTCCTGCCCGCGGCGATCAGCGTTTCGCGTGCGTAGTCGTCGTTCTGCACGAGGTCGGGAATGAACAGCGGGTTCCAGTCGGCGACGGATGTGGCGGTCGTCCCGCAGTCGGCGAGCATCGCGTAGCGGTCGTAGTCGTGGTGTCGCCCCAAGATGACGACCTCGGACGCGGTCATTCTTGCCAGTGCGAGAATGCGGCGCTTGTCGTCGCCGTCGACGCCGAGCGTGCCGAGAATGTAGGCGACGTCGATTTCCGGCGCGGCGCGCAGGCCCAGTTCCCAGCCGGACAGTCTCGCTGGCCGGACCCCGATTTTCCGGGCAAGCTCGTTGAGGCCCCATGACGCGCGTTCCCGCGCGGCACGCAACGCGGCTCCGAGCAGCGTGACACGCGTGCTCACCGCCATCGGCCCTTTGCTGGGTTTCATGGCAATTCAGCCTTTGCATCTGTCATCGTCGGTGCGGCCGCTCATCGCTGCCGCCTCCGCTTCGGCTTCGCGGGCCGCTTCGGGACGCTCCAGCCCAACTGTTCGCGATATGCCGCGTCGCAGGGCAGGCACTGCGTCGGTATGCAACGCGCGCCGCGTTGTTCGTGCGGCGCGAACGCAGCGACAGCCTTCAGACCGCAGAGCATGGTGATGTGTTCCCCAGGCGCGGGGACGCTCGTAAGGCGCGCGCGGTGCCATACGCCGTCGACGACCGGGCGGACATGTTCGAGGTAGATGAAGATCAAAGCTGCCATTGGTGACCGCTCCTCTCGTGCTCCGGCGGTCGAGCAACAGACCTCACACGTCGTGATACGACGTTGTGATCACGAGGCAGCACGCAGAACGGGCTGGGCTTACGTTTGCGGCAGGGGAACACCGCTACCTCCAAAACGCGACTTGCGGCGGTTTTGCGACAACGGACGCAGAAGACCTCAACGTGGGGACGCCGACGCGGTCATCCGACTCCGGAATCGGTTCGGGAACACAGCCGTGTCCTGTTGGCCATCCAACCGCGCAGGGGCACCCATGTTCGCCTCCGTCGTCACCTGAATCTCGCTCCACCTCCCTAGGGAGGTTTTGTCAGAATGCACCTCCCTAGGGAGGAATGTCAAGACGGGTATGGAGGTCTCACTAGGGAGGCCGTACGCTGGTTGAGCGAGCAGAAGAGGAGACCCCGTGTCAGAACGGCTACCGCTCAGCAGGCAGATCTCGGCCGATCTGCGTGCGGCGATCATGCAAGGGGAACTCGCTCCTGGTGCTGTCCTTCCATCTGAGCGGCAGCTCATTGCCCAATACGGTACGACGAAAGCGACCGTCGCGAAGGCGATTGCCTTTCTGGTCTCCGAGGGCCTTGTGACGACCGAAGTCGGGCGCGGCACCTTCGTCCGACGCCGTCCGCCCCTGCGTCGCGTCTCGGCCGCACGTCGTCATGCAGCCCATCGGGGCACCGGAAAGCCTGTCTTTGATGTCGGGGCGATCGAGCAAGGACGAGTTCCGTCACGGCGAATTCTCTTTGTCGGGCGGACTCCCCTGCCGCCGAATGCAGCTCAGTGGCTTCGCGCAGCACCCGGTGAGGAAGCAGTGGTACGTCGTCGCTTGCAGTTCCTCGATGACGATCCGGTCGTGGTCTCCGCGAGCTACTACCCGCTGTGGCTTGCCGCGGACACTCGCCTCGAATCTCCTGACGCACTGCCTGAAGGGCCGGACGAGCTGATCGAGTCGCTCGGGCACAAGTTCTTCCGAGGGGTCGAGGTATTCAGTGCGCAGATGCCGATCCCGGAGGAAATGGAACTGCTCAACCTTCACGCGGGGGTGCCGGTGATGCACATGTGGGATGTGGATTACGACAAGGACGGCAGGCCACTGCAGGCCGCTCATGACGTCTACGCGGGCGACAAGCACGAGTTCATCTACGAGTGGAACGAGAGCGACATTCAGTCATGACAAGCGAGCGGCCGAGCGACTGGGCGGACCGGATCAGCGGCCAAGCCTGTGAGATGTGCCAGTCGAAGCGCCTCGACGAGGATGTCTACGGGATCCGGATCTTCAGTACAGTGGATGTCGATGCAGTTCTTCAGCGAGCAGACATCCAGCGCGGGTACACACTCGTCATCTGGCGTGGCCGCCACGTTGTTGAACCCTTCGAGTTGACTGAACCGGAAGCACAGTCTTACTGGAAGGCGACTTTGACCGTGGCGAAGGCGCTGGCCACGTTCTACCAGCCGCTCAAGATGAACTACGAGACCCTCGGGAACACGGTTCCTCATCTTCACACGCACCTGCTGCCGCGATTCGCTGAAGACCCGGCTCCGGGAAGGCCGTTTCCGTTGCTGCCGCAGAGCGGCGATGAAGCACAGATCGACGCTTTGCAACTCGCCAGGGACGCCGCGGCGCTTCGAGCACTGCTCGGCTGAGTCCGGCAGGTGCGAGCCGGAGGCACGCCCGGAGCGACATGCAGGCCTTGCCTCCGTGATTCTGTCAGCGGATGAAGAATACGCTCGCCCGGGCAAGCCTTATCGCGCCCGGTCAGACGGAGTGCACTTTCGTTGCGCGGCGGAGGAAGCAGCCGGCGAATGCGCGGAGGTGTCCCTGCCTGGCTCAGCAGCTTCGCTCGCGTTGAGATCACCGGTTGTTCCCGCCTCGGTGAGCGCGAATCCGGTGACGATCTGGGGGTTGATCGCCATGCTCTGGTCCAACGTCCGGTCCGCCCAGGTATGCAGCTGGCACTCATAGCGGGATACAGCGGCCGGGGTCGTTGACCCGGCGCACGAAGCCGGTGGCGACGACGCTCCAGCGGCCAGCGACCTCCAGTGCGCTGAGCGCCGGAACTTCACCGTGTCCGAGCCATCGCCAGCCCAGGAACCATAGTTGGACTGGGCATGATCGTTGCCTCAATAGGTGAATTTGCTGCGGTCGCGGTACGAGAGGCTTGTTTCTTCGTAGTCCAGACTAGGTGGGACCTCAGAAGGATCTGGCGAGCTCTTTGTCGATACGGCTGCGCGATGGCGAGCCTGGGCTGCGTCGACTGCGGCTTGGAATTCGCGGTCAAGAGCGTCTTTGACCCCGTGGCCTGGTCGTGCGTCAACTCCGGCGTCACTGTTGTCCTCGAGCCTGGCTTTCCACTGTTCTGCGACGAGTCTCCACGCACGGGCTCGAGCGTGGTTGCCGGTCTGGGGTGGCCCGAGGGGGCTTGCCAGGCGGGTCGCCGAAACGTGGAAGGTTTCGCGGTAAGCTGCGGCGAGAGTGAGGGTCCGCTCCCACCCGGCGGCTTGTTCCGGCGTGGTGGGCCGCGGTCCGAGGGAGGCTGCCCACGACGGAGGAGCGACGACGACCTGCTGGCCTAGTGAGGTGACCCGGTCCCGGATCTCGGCGTGAGCGAGTTCGAGACGGACGACCCGGCTGGCTTGTTCGGCCGGGGTGGTGATATCAGCAGAGGCGAGCCATGGCAGTGCCGGACGGCTTGTGTCGTGCATGCGCCGTAGACGTGCGAGCTCGGCAACAAGCGATTGTGCTACGCGGGCCGGGAGATTTCTGGGACTTTGGTCAGGGTCTTGCGCGACACGGCGTGCTGCTGCGTCGAGGGCGTCGTCAGGCGCGACGAACGCGCGGGAACCGGCCGCAGCATGTCGCCAGACGGTGTTCCATCTCGTTGCGGAGACGTCGGCACCGGGCAGGTTCTGAGTGATGATCTTTCTCCAGCGATCGACTTCGTTTTCGGTGGGCTTGGCGGTTCGTGCCGGTGGTTGTCGGTTGGTGCGGTAGCTGCGGAGCGCAGCCAAGAGCGCGAGGTCAGGTGCGTCGGCCCAGGCGAAGTCGTTTCCGCGGGTGACTGCGTGCAGGAGGCGTTCTGCTTGCCAGCCTTGGTCCTGGGCGTCGGCGAGGGCGTTGAGGATCGCTTGTTCGGCACCGCTGTTGACGGTGGCCGGGACGTAGCGGGCGAGCAGGTCGAGGTAGCGGTCTTCGTCTCCGGCGCGGGCGAGCACTTCGTAGCGCTTGACCAGAACATCGAGCGTTTCGAAGTGGTCCTCGCGTTCAGCGTCGAGGTGGTCGAGTACGTCGTCGGAGGTGAATTCGGCAGGTTGGCTTGTCGGAGAAGGCTTGGCGGGGGATGCGGGGGCGTCGTAGCGTGCCCAGCGGAGGTTGAGTTCGTCCCAGCTATGGGTGCGCGCGCCGTGGGTTTCGGGCCGCGGTCCGAGCGGGCTGTCGGGGCCGCTGTCGAGCTGGTAGGTCTCGCGGTAGGCGGCAGTGAGTCCGACGATTTCGTCCCATTCCCATGCGGTGATGGGGTTGTCGGGACGTGTGCCGAGGCGCGCTGTCCAGGCTGGAGGGTTGCGGATGGCTTCGCTGCGGAGGTGTTCGAGGCGGCTCTTTATCGCGTCGTTCATCTCGGCGAGGTATTCGCGCCGGCCGGGCTGGGTGCGGGCTGCGGCGAGATCTGGACGGGATTGCCAGGGGAGTGTGCGGGTGTGGACTTGGCCGCGGTCCTTCTGGGCGTCGAGTTCGCGGAGCAGGGCGTTGGCGGCGTAGGCGTGGTCGGGCATCGGATCGGGGGAGCCGTCGCCTTCGAGGATGTGCCGGGCGGCGAGGTGGTGTGCGGTCGTGGTGAGGGCGGCTTCGACGTCGTGGCCGAGTGCGATAGCACCGGTGGCGATGCGCCAGACGCGGTTCCAACGCGGGTTTTCCACGTCGGCGTCGGGTGCGATCGCGTCGAAGGCTGCGCGCCATCGGTGGACGTCGCGGGGGTCGGGGTGTCCGGCGGGTGGTGCGGTGGTGTTGGCGGCGAGGAAGGTCGTGATGCGCGAGGTGAGGACGGCGGCGGGGTCGTCGGTTCCGGTGAGGGGTGATCCGGCGGTGAGGCGGGGGAGGAGTTGCTCGGGGCTCCAGTCGAGATCGTTGGCGTTGCGGAGGGTCTGGACGAGCGCTGCTTCTGCTTTGGTGTCAAGGGTTTCGGGGGCGTATCGGGACAGTGCGTGCAGGTAGGTGTCTTCGTCGACGTAGGTCGCGGCGTAGTTGTAGTGGTCGACGAGTGTCGCGAGCGAGACGACTTGGTCGAGGCTGTCGCGATACACCTCGGTCGCGGACGGTTCGATGCTGGTGTGCTTGAGAACGCCGACAAGGACTTTGCGGGCGGCTTTTTCCGGGTCTGGGTCGACTTCGGGGGTCTTCTGGTGCAGGTCGATGACGTGGTGGTGGGTGACCACGTAGAGGTGGTTTTCGTGTTGCGCGCGGGTGATCGCGGGGTAGAGCTGCTCGCGGGTCATCGTCGGCGGGACCAGCGAGTGGGCATTACCGGAGCTGGTCATGCCCTGGACGCGGTTGACGGTGGCGGCGTAAGCCAGTTCGACGTAGCGGCGGACGTAGTTGCGGGGCAAGGTGATCCGGGCGCCGTGCTCGACGTGGCGCACGGTGAGCTGGCCGCCTTCGTGGGCGGTGACGACGCGCCAGGTGTCGCCGTTCTTGACGAAGTCCGCGCCGCCGAAGAGGCTCAGGCGGCGGCGGTTGTGCCGCGTGACGACCGTGTCGCCGGTGCTTGCCTGGGTGCCGTCATGCAGGTCGACTTCGGGACCAGTCGGCTCGCTGCGGCGACGCAGGCGGATCGCGCGGGCTTCGAGGTTAAGCGCGACGGTGTCTTCGTTGGTGGGCACGATCAGCAGGGAGTCGGTACCGGACCGCAGATCACGCCGCCAACTGGTCAGGGCTGCGTTGCGCATTGTTTCGACAGAGCCGGAGGAGATACGCCCTCTGTTGGCGTAGAAGTCGATCCCCTTGTCGTTCCCGACGCGGATCATGAGTGATGCGGCGGCTTGTTCGTCGCGGTCGCGGCCCTTGAAGCGGACGACTTCCGAGAAGCGGACTGCGCCGACGTCGAGGGCGATGAGCCTGATCGCGCCGCCGGCTTCGACGGCGGCGAGCTGCCGGTCATCGCCGATCAGGCGCACGTCGGCACCTCGGTTCAGTGCGTAGGTGACGACGGTGTGCAGGGTGTGCGTGCCAGCCATCGCAGCCTCGTCGACGAGGACCAGGTCGCCCTCGGCGATCGGGAACTTCCGTTCCGCGACGCCGTGGTCGAGCGCGGTGGGGAGTTGGTGCAGCGTGTGCGGCCGGGCTCCGATCGACACGCCAAGCCCGAGTGCGGCCCGCGCGGAGGGGCCGAACGCGTAGACCTGCCGCCCTCGAGACCGCCACAGGTCAGCCAGTACTTTCATCGCAGCGGTCTTCCCTGCACCCGCGGGAGCGAGCGCCAGCTGCAGCCGCTTGCCGGAACCGGCGAATTCGGTGACCATCCGCCGCTGGCCCTCGTTGAGTGTCGGGGACCGGAGTGCCTTGCGCACGGCGCGGTCCGGAACGCGCTCGCCGCCGCCACGCTTGGCCCACGCGACGAAATCGCCTTCCTCCGCCAGCGTCTGTGTGGTGGTATAGCGCGTGGAGCGGTGCTCGTGGAACACCGACTCGCCCGAACGTCGCCGCAGGAACGGCGCTTCGGCTACGAGCGTCGCGCCTTCCAACGCGAGGGTGGTCGGCGACGAGATCGCGCGGTCTACGACGCGGTCGATCAGCTTGGCCCGGTCGTCGGCGGGCACTGTGAGACGTGCGGTCTGCCGGTGGGCTTGTGCTTCGAGGTGCCAGCGGGTGAAGTGCGCGTACTTCGCGCTGACCGCGGCGACGACGGCTTCGGCCAACCTGTCGAGATCGTGCTCGGACATTTCGGCAGCTGGCGCACGCCCGCGAGCGAAGACTCCTCGGCCGAGCTTGTCGATCGCCTCCTGGCCTACGAGTTCGCGGGCGAAGTCGTGCCAGTCGTCGGTGTGCTCGGCCAGCGACTTCGGCGGCGGTTTGCCGGGGCGGCCGTCCAGTTTTGCGGCACGGTCGATGGCGAAGATTTCCTTCGGCCGCGGTTCGCGCCCGTTGAGTTCGCGGAATTCGACGATCCGGCGCGCGCGAGCGGCCTCGAACTGGCGAGTCCGTTGCGAGAAGCCTTTGATCAACGGAAGCGGGACGGCCGCGAGTTGCCAGATCTTTCGGTTGTGATCAACGCCGTTGGCGGGACGCTGTGTCCATCGTGCACCGTGCTCGCGGAAAAGGTCGCGAGTGCGAGTGTCGAAAAACTCCGATGCGGTGACGGTTCCGGCGAGCATCGGGCGTCCGTCGAGCGCGGTCCATTTGCCGTCTTCGGATCGGCGGACTTTGGTGGAGATCAGAGCGTGGAAGTGCAGATGCGGGTCTCCTGCGCGGCTGTCCCAGTGTTCGAAGACCGCCACGGTGATCCCGTCGACGTCCACCTGGGCCTGGCCCCGATTGCCCGCGCGGGTGAAGGCGAGGTTCTGCTCGACATAGGCCAAGGTGTCCCGCATCGCTTGCCGGACAAGGTTCGCGATCAGTTCGCGTTCCTCAGGAGTTGCCAGAGCCCACGCGACCGACACGGATTTGTCGGGTGCGAACACCATCTCGTAGCCGGATACCGCTTTCCGGAGCTTACGCTGCTCCTCTGCCAGCCATGTCTGCAGCGCGGCCGGGTCGACAGGTCCGCTGGCTCCGGTCGCTTCGCGATAGACCTGTTCCTGGACTTTCTGGCGGATCTCGTGTCGTGTCGCAGCATCGATCGGTGCACCGACAGGTCGGCCGTGCTCGAGGTTGTAGTCCTTGTACGCCTGTGCGGTGTGGACACGCATGAGGTCCAGCCCGCTGTAGACGGGAAAGCCGCGGCCGAGCCTTGTGGCGCTGAGAGCTTCGGCGGCGGTCTTGCCGTCGGCGATCATCTCGTTCTCGATCGCGTCGGCGTTGGGATGGCGGCCTTCGCCGAAGAGCGCCTTCATCTGGGCAGGTTTGATCTCGCCGGTGAGCCCGAAAATCTGCGCACCGGCGCCGAACCATTCGCCTGCCGGGTAACCGTGGGAGAGGTAGTAGTCACTCAACAGCTCGCCGGGGTCGAGCCTGCGGTCGTGACACGCGACCGCGTTGGTGAGGTACTCATGATCACCAGGGCTCAGCTTGCGCGAGCCGATCACCGAGATCGAGCGTACGCCGCAAAATCACCGACGCCCACCTGGCTCAGAGGATCTGCAAGATGTCCTGTGTGTGCGGTGGGCCGTGCGGGGCGGCGCGGAGGCTGGGCGCGGTGGTGACCGGGGCGGCGTCGGTGCGGCGCGCGGGTGAGGACGTGGTGGGGTGCGGGACGGGCACGGTTGGCTGGGTGGTGGCGCGTGCTGGTGGACAGGGCTGGCGCGGAACGCCTGTCAGCTACCCGAGAATCTGGTCCGGACACGTGAAAGCGGCCGCCGGTCGTGAGACCGGCGGCCGCTTCGGTTGGGCAGCTGTGCGGCTACGCCGCGATCAATGCCCGGTGCTGCGGCACGGCGCGCAGCGGCGGGCGGTCGAGTTCGGTGCAGTACGCGCACCGTCCTATCGGTTCGGCGTGGTGTTCGGCGGGCGTCCGCTCAAGGTTGCACCCGATGCACAGCACGCCCTCTGCGAGCGGGAGTCGCCAGAGGTTCTCGTAGAACTTCTCCAGGCGGCCGCGCTGCTCCGGCGTGACTTCGTAACGGTCGTCGCGATCGTCGAGCACCTCGCCGCGTTCGTCCTCGTACTGTTCGGAAACACGGTCGTCCTTGCATGCGCGCCCGGTCTGCGGGATGACGGGCTCAATCTCGTGGTGGTTCTCGTCGTAGCTGGTTTGCGGTTCGTACTCGACTCGGGAGCGGCGCGCACGGACCTCGAACGGTTCGCGCGGTGCTGAGGCAGGGCGCGGGATCGGCTGTGGGACTCGCCGGGGTACAACCGTAGTGACTGGTTGCGGGATCGCGTGCGATTCGGCTTCCCGGCGGCAGAACTCGGAGCAGTACGTCATGTCGGGTGCCATGCTGAGGTTCCCGTCGCAGTTCCCGCACCGGTGGATGTCTCCGGACTCGGCCTCGCGCTGCGACTCTTCTGCTGCGCGCTTGGCGCGGATCGCGCTCGCACGTTGGCGACTGGCGTAAACACACGTCGTGAGCAGGGTCCGGTGGGCCTGGTCGATAGACGGCCATGCCTTGTGGCCGCTGCGGATTGCGTCGGTCACGGTCGGGTGATCGGCGGACGGGTTTTCCAGCAGCGTGACGCAAGCGCGGAGCGCTTCGCGCGCGTGACCTCCGGCGCGTGCGGCGAGCCAGCGCAGCGACTGGCGCGCAGTGCTGCGGTTATGCGCGGGGTCGGCCAGGAGCGCCGTTACCTCGTTCGGGTGTCCGGCGAGCGACGCGCGGGATTCGGTGGTGTGCACGCACGCCGCGAATGCGCGTCGCGCGTCCGGCGTGAGGTCCGTGCGGTGTTCGTAGATCTTGCGCACGCGCGCCAGAGTATCGGGGTCGGTCGGGTCGGTGGAATTGAGCAAGTGCGCGCAGGTCATGAGGACGGCCTGCGGGGTGTCTGAAAGATGCTCGAACATCCACCGGAGCGCGATGAGCGCCGATGCGGTGCGCGGAGGTGTCGCGCTGAGCGCGGTCACTACGTCGTCAAGGGTGTAACGGTGCCGCCGATCAGTGCTAGTCATGTCGACAATCCATTTCTGTTATGTGTGGGTTTCCGGCGGATCGGGTTTGGCGCCCCGTCGACCGGTAATTACCATATTAATGGGATTGGCTACTATTCTCAATAATGCAACGCCAGAAAAGCGGACTATTTAAGATGCTCTGACCTGCGGTAAAGGTGACCAGGTGCAGAGCGGTGGAGAGGTGGCCCCGAAGCCGCCCGGGGCAGGCCCTCGGCCTGCCCCTAATGCCTGACCAAGGCCGTAAGGGGACCCGAATGCAAGGGTGGGGCCTCGCTATTTTTTTGACGCGCTTTTTGTCAAAAAAATAGTGGGGTGCCCTTGTATTTGGGGCAGCGGCCGATACAATTTCGGGGCCACCTCTCCACCGCGGACGGGACCGATCCGCAATCGCCGGCCACCGTGTCTGGCCTGCGCAAACGATCCGGGCAGGCCCTGGCTATGCTGGTCGGGTCGCGACGTGATGGGTCTTCTGTCCCGTGGGCACGTCGCGACGTCCGGCGTCGTTGCTTTGGCGAGCCGTCGCTCCGGCGATGTCGGCCTTGTGCCGTGCGCCGCCGGTCCGATGGGGTCGGGGCCGCGCGCCCCGGCCCCATCCCGCACCTGCTGGGACGCGACTAAGCTGGCGGCCGTAGCCCTCCCTGCGCAGGGAGGCAATCATGCCGCAAGACGAAGATCGGCCGATCCGTCGTCGACGCCGATCGAGTGCCGAGATAGCTCGGCTGAAAGCACTACGGCAAGCGCACGCGGAGAAACTCGAGCGCGTCCGGCAGGACGAACAGCGGATCGACAACGCATTGGCACCGTTCGCGGAAGCAGCAGAAGCGATCGCGGCGGCAGAACGGCGACACGAAGACCGGTGCGCGCGAATCACAGCCAGGCTTGAGCGCGACCTAGCGGACCTCGATCGTGCGCGAGAGAAGGCCATTGAAGAGGCGGCTGTCGAGCGGCGCGCGCTGAAGACTGCGCTGGACGATGAAACCGGCAAGCTTCGCGCTGTGATGGGAGAGTCGGTCAAGACGATCCGGGAAGTGGGCACCGGGATGCCGGAGACCGCTGCACTGCTCGGAGTCAGCGTAGGCGAGGCGCGCAGGCTGGCGGTTGCGGCAAAGCGACTGGCCCGTGAAGCATCGAGCACCGGGTCGTCAGCCGACGGCGGGGTACCCGAGACGCCTCCATCCGAGTCGGCCCCTGTGCTTGGTCGGGGAGCGGACGCAGTCACTGATGCCGAGCAGCGGGAGCCAGACGCAGCGCCGGAAGGTGAACGAGAAAAGAAGTGGGGTGGTGCGAGCGCGTAGCGCTG